>DATMVH010000229.1:0-7500 GCA_035563395.1 Solirubrobacteraceae bacterium | reverse complement strand
CGGCGGCCGCCCGGCAGCGCCGCGCCTACCGCGCCAAGCTCAAGCAGCGGCGGGCCGCGGCGCGCGCCGCACAGCCCGCGCCCGAGCCCGACCACGCGCCGGAGCACGGTCCCGGCCGGCCCAAGACCCGGCAGGGCGTCGTGATCTCGGCCAAGGGCGACAAGACCATCACGGTCCAGATCGACGTGGTCCAGCGCCACCGGCGCTACCGCAAGATCATGCGCTCCACCACCAAGCTGCACGCCCACGACGAGCGCAACGCCGCCCACGAGGGCGACACCGTCCGCGTCGTCGAGTGCCGGCCGATGAGCCGCACGAAGCGCTGGCGGCTGACCGACGTGCTGGAGCGGGCGCGATGATCCAGAACGAGACCCGCCTGAAGGTGGCCGACAACACGGGCGCCCGCGAGATCCTCTGCATCCGCGTGATGGGCGGCTCGCGCCGCCGCTACGCGGGCGTGGGCGACATCATCACGGCGACGGTCAAGCAGGCCAACCCGCAGGGGTCGGTCAAGAAGGGCGAGGTCGTCAAGGCCGTCGTCGTGCGCACGAAGAAGGAGTTCGGGCGCGAGGACGGCACCTACATCGCCTTCGACGAGAACGCCGCGGTGATCATCGACAACCAGAACAACCCGCGCGGCACGCGCATCTTCGGGCCGGTGGCCCGCGAGCTGCGCGACGGCGGGTTCATGAAGATCGTCTCCCTCGCGCCGGAGGTGCTCTGATGCGCCTGCGGACCGATGACGAGGTGATGGTCATCGCCGGCAAGGACAAGGGCAAGACCGGCAAGGTCATCCGCGTGGACCCGAAGAAGGAGCGGGTCTACGTGGAGGGCCTGAACATCATCAAGCGCCACCAGCGCCCGATGCCCGGCCGGCCGAACGCGCCCGTGGGCGTGATCGAGAAGGAGGGGCCCATCCACGTCTCCAACGTGGCGCTGGTGGACCCTCGGGACCACAAGCCGACGCGCGTCGGCGTGCGCCGCGCCGAGGACGGGCGGCGCATGCGCGTGACGAAGCGCTCGGGCACCGAGATCGACTGACATGGCACGACTCAAGGACCGCTACAACGAGGAGATCCGCGACGCGCTGATGCGCAAGTTCGCCTACTCCTCGGTCATGCAGGCGCCGAAGCTCGTCAAGGTCACGCTCAACATGGGCGTGGGCGAGGCCAAGCAGGACGCCAAGATGCTCGAGGCCGCGCGCGACCAGCTCGCGACGATCGCCGGCCAGCGGCCCAACGTCCGTCGCGCCCGCAAGTCCGTGGCGAACTTCAAGCTCCGCGAGGGGATGCCCGTCGGCCTGACGGCGACGCTGCGCGACGAGCGCGCGTACGAGTTCCTCGACCGCCTGACCGCCGTGGCGATCCCGCGCATCCGCGACTTCCGCGGCCTCAACCCGCGGTCCTTCGACGGCCGCGGCAACTACTCCATGGGAGTCCGCGAGCAGATCATCTTCCCCGAGATCGACTACGACGCCGTCGACCAGGTCCGCGGCCTGGACGTGACCATCACCACCACCGCGCGGACCGACGCCGAGGCGTTCGCGCTCCTCCAGGCGCTCGGCATGCCGTTCGCGCGCGACGGGCGCCCGCGCGGCTTCGAGAGCCTCTTCGAGGAGCCGGTCGCGGCGTGATTACGACCGCGCAACGGCGTTGGACGCCCGGCTTCGCCAGGGCGTCCCGCCTCTTGCACTGAGAGACACAGGAACTTTATGGCCAAGACATCGAAGATCGTCCGCGCGTCGCGCCCGCCGAAGTTCAAGACGCGGGCCTACACGCGCTGCCGCCGCTGCGGCCGTCCGCGCGCGGTGTACCGTAAGTTCGGCCTCTGCCGGATCTGCCTGCGCGAGATGGCCCACCAGGGCTTCATCCCCGGCATGACCAAGAGCAGCTGGTAGGTGCCGCGATGAGCATGACCGACCCCATCGCCGACTTCCTGACCCGCATCCGCAACGGCATCATGGCGGCCCACGAGACCGTCGAGATCCCGTCGTCGAAGCTCAAGACGGAGATCGCCCGCATCCTCCAGGAGCAGGGCTACATCTCCTCCTACGAGTTCCGCGACGGCGTGCCGGGCGACGCGAGCCCGAAGATCGTCGTCACCCTGAAGTACACCGAGAACCGCACGTCGGTCATCTCGGGGCTCCGGCGCGTGTCGCGCCCGGGGCAGCGGACCTACGTCGACGCGAAACACGTCCCCAAGGTGCTCGGCGGCATGGGGACCGCGATCCTTTCCACGTCCCACGGCGTGATGACCGGCCACGACGCGCGCAAGGCGGGCATCGGGGGCGAGGTCGTCGCCGAGGTGTGGTAGCCGTCATGTCGCGCATCGGAAAGAAGCCCATCCCCGTTCCCGACTCGGTCACGGTCACGATCGAGCCGGAGATCGTGCGCGTCGCCGGCCCGCGGGGGACGCTGGAGGAGCGCAAGGCGCGCGCGATCGAGGTGCGCCAGGAGGACGGGCAGGTCGTCGTCACCCGGCCGACCGATCGCGCGGAGCACCGCGCCCTCCACGGCCTCACCCGCACGCTGATCGCGAACATGGTCGAGGGCGTCACCACCGGGTTCAGCAAGACGCTCGAGATCCAGGGCGTCGGCTACCGCGCCCAGCTCAAGGGGCGCGACCTCGAGCTGGCGCTCGGCTACTCGCATCCCGTGCCGATCAAGGCGCCCGAGGGGATCGAGTTCGAGGTGCCGCAGCCGACGCGGATCATCATCAAGGGCTCGTCGAAGCAGCAGGTCGGCCAAGTCGCCGCGGTGATCCGCAAGCAGCGCCCGCCGGAGCCCTACAAGGGCAAGGGCATCCGCTACGAGGGCGAGTACGTGGCCAGGAAGGTGGGGAAGCGCGCATGATGCGCAACCGGTTCGACCGCTGCGCCCGGGCGCTGACCACCACGCGGACGAAAAGGGGCACGATCCCCGGCCGATTCGACCGCTGCGCCGGGGCGCAGACCACCACGCGGAGCAAGCGCGCATGAGCACCGTCACCGCACCCCAGCGCCGCCTCAAGCGCCGCCGCCGCGTCCGCGCCAAGGTGCGCGGCACGGCCGAGCGCCCGCGCATCTCCGTGTTCCGCTCCAACCGCGGCGTGTTCGCGCAGCTCATCGACGACGACGCGGGCCATACGCTCGCCTCCGTGTCGTGGATCGAGGACGAGCTGCGCACGCTCAAGCCGACGGAGCAGGCCCGCCGGGCCGGCGGGCTCCTCGCGGAGCGCGCCAAGGCCGCGGGCGTCGACTCCGCGGTCTTCGACCGCGGCGGCTACCGCTACCACGGCCGCGTCCGGGCCCTCGCCGAGGGCGCCCGCGAGGGCGGCCTGAACTTCTGAGACCGCTACCCTCGTAAGGAATCCATGGCAGCTCCCGATCGTTCCGTATCTCCCGCCGGCCTCGACCTGCAGGAGCGCGTCGTCGAGATCAACCGCGTGGCCAAGGTCGTCAAGGGCGGCCGCCGGTTCTCGTTCACCGCGCTCGTGGTCGTCGGTGACGAGAACGGCATCGTGGGCGCCGGCTACGGCAAGGCCAACGAGGTGCCGCTCGCGATCCAGAAGGGCGTCGAGGACGCGAAGAAGAACTTGTTCCGCGTGCCGCGCCACGGCTCGACGATCACGCACCAGACGACCGGGATCTTCAACTCCGGGCGGGTCTTCCTGAAGCCCGCCTCCCCCGGTACCGGGGTGATCGCCGGCGGCGGCGTGCGCGCGGTGCTCGAGCTCGCGGGGATCCACGACATCCTCTCGAAGTCGCTCGGCTCGCAGAACCCGATCAATCTGGTGAAGGCGACGATCGCCGGCCTCAAGGACCTGCGCCGGCCGGAGGAGATCGCGGCGCTGCGCGGCCTGTCCGTCGACCGGGTGCTCGGCCTGTCCGAGCAGGCCGAATCGCCCGTCGAGACGCTGCCGGCCGAGGCCGAGGCACAGCCCGTCGAGGCATGAGCACGCTCGCCATCACCCAGGTCAAGTCGTCCAACGGCGCCAACGGCCGCCAGCGCGACACCCTGCGGTCCCTCGGGCTCCGCCGGATCGGCCACACGGTCGAGCGCCCGGACTCCCCGCAGCTGCGCGGGATGGTCCACGCCGTGCGTCACCTGATCGTCGTGGAAGAGAGAGCATGACCCGCCCCGAGTCCCGCGAAGAGACCGTCGACGCCGCCGGCGTCGGCCTGCACTCCCTCCAGCCCGCGCCCGGCGCCCGCCGCGACCGCAAGCGGGTCGGGCGCGGCCACGGCTCCGGCCACGGCAAGACGTCGGGCCGCGGGCACAAGGGCGCCGGCGCGCGGTCGGGCGCCAAGAGCCGCGTGAACTTCGAGGGCGGCCAGAACCCGATCCACATGCGCATGCGCAAGCTGCGCGGGCCGAACAAGAAGATGTCGATGCCGTTCGAGCCGTTCCGGACGCACACCCAGCACGTCAACCTCGACGATCTGGACGCGCGCTTCGAGTCGGGAGCGGCGGTCGACCTCGCCGCCCTGAAGGCGGCGGGCCTGGCGACGCGGCGCGACGTGCCGGTGAAGGTGCTGGGACGGGGCGAGCTGAGCAAGCCGCTGACCGTCCACGCGCACAAGTTCTCGAAGTCCGCGCGCGCGGCGATCGAGGCCGCCGGCGGCGTCTGCCGCCCTATCGACACCTAAGGAGCCCCGCACCGCCGTGCTGGCGACGATCCTCAACTCCTTCAAGGTCGCCGAGATCCGCAAGAAGCTCGCCTTCACGGCGGCGCTTCTCGCGCTCTACCGGCTCGGGTCGTTCATCCCCGTCCCCGGCGTCGACACGCAGGCGCTGGAGCAGATCGAGGAGAACTACGCCGGCTCGAACATCCTCGGCTTCCTCAACCTCTTCACCGGGGGTGGCCTGTCGCGGATCGCGATCTTCGCGCTGGGGATCATGCCGTACATCACGGCCTCGATCATCCTGCAGCTCCTCACGGTCGTCTCGCCGTCGCTGGAGAAGCTGCAGAAGGAGGGCGAGGTCGGGCAGGCGCGGATCACGCAGTACACGCGCTACCTGACGGTCGGGCTCGCCGCCGCGCAGGCCGTGGGCTACGTCTTCCTCTTCCGCTCGCAGGGCAACCGCGCCGGGGCGCCCGTGATCGCCAACTTCACGCCGGGCACCGTGATCCTGATCGTCGTCTGCCTCACCGCCGGGTGCGTGCTGCTCATGTGGATGGGCGAGCTCATCACGCAGCGCGGCATCGGCAACGGCATCTCGCTGATGATCTTCGCGTCCATCGTCTCCGGCCTGCCGCAGGGGGTGCAGGCGTGGTGGACGAACCCGGACCAGGTCTTCAAGGTCATCATGCCCTTCCTCGCGCTCGGCGTGATCGCCGCGATCGTCTTCATCCAGGAGGGCCAGCGGCGGATCCCGATCCAGTACGCCAAGCGCGTGATCGGCCGCCGGATGAGCGCCGGCGGGCAGACGTATCTCCCGCTGCGGGTGAACATGGCGGGCGTCATCCCCGTCATCTTCGCCGCGTCGATCATGGCCTTCCCGCCGACGCTCGGCGAGCTCGTGCCGGGCATGCAGGGCCTCTCGAACTTCTTCAGCCCGAACGGCTGGGCCTACATCGCGGGCGAGACGGTCTTCATCGTCCTGTTCACCTACTTCTACACCGCGGTCACCTTCAACCCGGTCGACCAGGCCGAGAACCTCAAGAAGTACGGCGGCTTCATCCCGGGCGTACGCCCGGGCCGCCCGACGGCGGAGTTCCTCGACCGCATCCTCGCCCGGCTGACCTTCCCGGGGGCGATCTACCTCGCCTGCGTGGCGGCGCTCCCGACCATCCTCATCAACCAGACGTCGGCGAACTTCTACTTCGGCGGCACCTCGATCCTCATCGTCGTCGGCGTGGCGCTGGACACCATGAAGCAGCTCGAGGCGCAGCTGATGATGCGCAACTACGAGGGCTTCCTGAAGTAGTGTCCGCACCTTGAGCGAGCTCAACCTCATCCTGCTCGGACCGCCGGGGGCCGGCAAGGGCACCCAGGCCGCCCGGCTGCAGGACGACTTCGGGCTGCCGTACATCGGCACGGGGGACCTGCTGCGCAAGCACCGGGAGGAGCAGACCGAGCTGGGGCGCGAGGCGGCGTCCTACATGGAGGGAGGTCAGCTCGTCCCGGACGAGCTCGTCGTCCGCATGATCCTCGACGAGATCGAGGCCAAGGGCGCCGACGGCTTCCTCCTGGACGGCTTCCCGCGCACGACCGAGCAGGCGGACGCGCTTGCGGAGGAGCTCGAGGGCGTCGGGCGCCGGCTCACGGCGGCGCTGCTCATCGAGGTGCCGGACGAGGTCGTCGTCAAGCGGCTGTCCGGCCGGCGCCAGTGCAAGAACGGCCATCTCTACCACGTCGAGACGAACCCGCCCGAGCACGACGCGATCTGCGACCAGTGCGGCTCGCAGGTGATCCAGCGCGACGACGACCGTCCCGAGGTCATCCAGCGCCGGCTCGGCACCTACCACGACAAGACCGAGCCGCTGATCGACTACTACGACGCGCGCGGGCTCCTCCGCCGGTTCGACGGCTCGCGCGACGCGACCGAGGTCCACGACCACATCCGAGCGACGCTCGCCACGCTGCGGCTCGAAGAGCGGTTGTGATCGTCAAGAAGTCCCCGGCCGAGATCGATGCCATGGCGCGCGCGGGCGAGATCCACGTGCGAACGATGCACCTCCTGGCGGGCAAGATCCGCCCGGGCGTGACGACCGGCGAGCTCGACGCGGCCGCCGAGAGGTACATCCGCTCGCAGGGCGCGACGCCGGCGTTCAAGGGCTACCGCGGGTTTCCCGGGTCCATCTGCGCGTCGCCGAACCACATGGTCGTGCACGGCATCCCCGGCCGCTTCAAGCTGCGCAAGGGCGACATCCTGTCCGTCGACATCGGCGTGGTGAAGGACGGCTGGGTGGCCGACGGGGCGTGCACCTTCCCGGTCGGCGACGTCTCCCCCGTCGCCGCGCGGCTGCTCGAGGTGACGGAGGAGTCGCTGTTCCGCGCGGTCGAGCAGTGCCGCGTCGGGAACCGCCTCGGCGACGTCTCGCACGCCGTGCAGGCCCACGTCGAGCAGCACGGGTTCTCCGTCGTCCGCTCGCTCGTGGGCCACGGGATCGGCCGCTCGATGCACGAGGAGCCGCAGATCCCGAACTACGGGCCGCCCGGCAAGGGCATCGTGCTCGAGGAGGGCATGGTGCTGGCGATCGAGCCGATGGTCAACGCCGGGCGCCACATGGTGCGGATGGGCGACGACGGCTGGGCGATCTACTCGCAGGACGGCTCGCTCGCCGCGCACTTCGAGTTCACCGTCGCCGTCACCGCCGCGGGCCCGCGGATCCTGACGCCCTGGCACGAGAACGGGGCGCGCGCCGCGGCCTGACCGGGATGAGCGAGCCCGCGCCCGACCCCGGACCGCCCGCGCTGCGCGCGTCGGACGCCGACCGTGAACGGACCGCGGAGCAGCTGCGGCGCGCCGCCGGCGACGGGCGGCTGACCACGGAGGAGCTCGACGAGCGGCTGAG
>DATMVH010000228.1:0-5605 GCA_035563395.1 Solirubrobacteraceae bacterium | reverse complement strand
CGCGCCCGCGGCCGCCGCGCCGCCGAGCACCAGCGCGGCCACCGCCACGCCGCCTGCCACCGCCGTCTTCGCCTTGCGATGCATCTGCGCTCCAGTCGTTCGCTTGGTTGGATCAGCCGCCGCGCCGGTAGCTGACGAGCTCCTCACGGTCGCCGCCACTGGTGGTGAGGGCGAGGACCATGCCGACGCCGCGGGCGTAGAACTTGTACTCGAGGACGCGCGGCTCGAGCGGCGTCGTGTCGCGCGTCATCACGAGGTCGCGGTAGAAGCCGGCGGGAACCGTGGCGTACTCGCCGCGCGCCACCACCCGCGCCTCGTCCTCGGCGTGCCCTTCGTAGTACTCCTGCCGGTAGCGGAGCCCCGGCGCCGGGCGCGCGGGCATGACGACCCCCGCGTAGGCCCCGTCGACGCCGTGCTGCCAGGAACCCTCCTTCGACGGCGGCCGGCCCGGATCGAACGCCGTGGTGTCCTCGCCGAGGTACCAGACGTTGCCCTGCCGGTCCTGGGCGTACCAGTCGAACGTGTCCTCCACGACCCGGCCGCGCTCGCGCGCGACGTCGTGGACGACGCGCGCCTCGGCCCCCTCGATCGTCTTGGTGTCCGCGAGCACGGTGATCGTGCCGCGCGTCGGTCCCTCGCGGTAGGACCAACGCGCCCCCACCGCGAGCGGCAGGTACGGGTTGTCGATCGTCGCGGTGAAGTCCGCCGGGTCGAGCCGCACCGGCTCGGCGCCCTGCGGCAGGTTCGGGTTCTGGGCAGCGCCGCCGCTCGCCGCGCCGGCCCCGAACGCCGCGACGCCCGCTGCGGCGAGCGCGACGAGGAGGAGTGTCGGTCTGCGTCTCATGGAGCTCCTGGGGAGGATGTGCAGGCGCGACCATAGGCGGGCCCGATGAGAGGCAAGTGAGGCTCTCCGCGCCGCCGCGGCGGGCCCTCGCGGCGTCACCGTGACGGGACGGTCGGCGTCAGCCGACCTTCAGCAGGACGACCGTGTTCACGACGAACAGCACCGCGAAGAGGATCGTCCAGCGGTCCAGGTTGCGCTCCATCAGCGAGCCGCCCGTGGTGCCGCCGGCGACGCCGACGCCGAACGCGCCCGACATGCCCGCGTCCTTCCCCGAGTGCAGCAGGACCAGGAAGATCAGGACGACGGCGATGAAGACCTGGACGACGGCGAGGACCGTGTACATCGGCCGGGAAGGGTACTACGGGCGGCCGTCCGCGCCCGGCTCGCCGTCCTCGTCGCCGAGCGCGTCGAGGCGGTGCAGCAGGTCCACCGCCTCCCGCCGCAGCTGGCGGTCGAGGCTGCGCCAGTCGGCTTCCGAGAGCTTGCCCGTCCGGTAGTCCAGCTCGGCGTCGCGGATCTCCGCGTACTTCGCCGCCTTGGCCGCCTCGAGCTCCGCCCGCGCGGCGCTCTCCCCCGCCTCGCGGTCGCCGGCGCGGCCGGCCCACAGCGGCCCGGCGATCACGAGCACGGCGACGCCGAGCACCACGACGATGAGCAGGAACTCCACGGGCGGGCTAGCGGGTCGCGGCCCGGGCGGTCATCACGCCCGGCCGAGCTCGCGCGCCACGCGGGCGAGCCCCGCCGCGGTGGCGGGCCGCCGCGCCGCCGCCCCGGCCGGCCACAGCGCGAGGAGGCCGCCGCCGAACACGACGAGCGCGCCGAGCCAGATCCACGTCACCATCGGCGAGGCGATAATGCGGAACGTCGCCGGCGGCGGGTCCTGCGTGTAGGAGCGGGTGAGGCCGCGCAGCGCCTCCGCCAGGAACGCGCCGCGCTGCGCGTCCGAAAGGCCTTCGGCGCCGCGGAAGACCCGGTCGCCCTCGTCGATGCGCTCCTGCAGCCTGCGGATGTCCGGCGCCACGGCGGTCCACACGTCGCGCCGCCAGCCCGCCTTCAACCCCACCTCCGTGGTCGCCTCGCCCTCGAAGAAGCGCGACACGGGCCCGAGGCTCGGGTCCATCGACGGGAAGTACGACTTGTACGTCGCCAGCGCGAACGGCGCGCCGTCGCCGCGGCGCACCTCGAGGTCCGCCCCCAGGTCGATCCGCTCGAGCCGCCCGTTGGACGCCGCCACGAGGCGCGACCGCGGGCGCTCGTAGGTGACCGTGTAGCCGCTGACGGTCACCTCCTGGCCCGGGCTGAGCTCGACGAGCCGCGCCTGCTGGAAGGCCGACGACGCGGCGACGCCGACGAACAGGATCGCCATCCCCGCGTGGACCAGGTAGCCGCCCCAGCGCCGGCGGTTGCGGCGCACGAGCGCCACCGCGGCCATGGGCACGGAGTCGTCCGACATCGCTCGCCGGGCGCGGACCCCGCGCCACAGCTCCTGCCCGACGGTGCCGAGCACGAAGGCGGCGAAGCAGAACATGAGCACGGCGCCGATCGACTCCGTGACCCCGGCGGCGAGCACCGCCGCCAGGACGGCGAGCGAGGCGGCGGTCGGGACCGCGAAGGTCCGCCGCAGGTTCGCCGCCGTCGCCCGGCGCCAGGCGATGAGCGGTCCGATGCCGGAGAGCAGGACGAGCACGAGCGCGAGCGGGGTGACGTAGCGGTTGAACCAGGGCGGCCCGACGGACGCCTCGTCGCCGGTCAGCGCCTCGGAGATGAGCGGGAAGAACGTGCCCCAGAAGACGACGAAGCAGAGGGACACGAGCACGAGGTTGTTGAGCAGGAACGCCGCCTCGCGCGAGAGCAGGGAGTCGAGCCGGTGCTCCGAGCGCAGCGCCGCGGAGCGCGCGGCGACGAGCGCGATCGACCCCCCGATCATGGCCACGATGAGCACGAGGAACGGGATCCCGAGCGTCGAGGCGCCGAAGGCGTGGATCGACTCGAGGATCCCCGAGCGCACGAGGAACGTGCCGAGGATCGCGAGCACGCCCGTGGCGAGCACGAGCGAGACGTTCCACACCTTCAGCATCCCGCGCTTCTCCTGGATCATCACGGAGTGCAGGAAGGCGGTGCCGGTAAGCCACGGCATCAGCGACGCGTTCTCCACCGGGTCCCAGGCCCAGTAGCCGCCCCACCCGAGCTCGGAGTATGACCAGCGCGCGCCGAGCACGATGCCGATGCCGAGCAGGAACCAGGCGGCGAGCGTGAAGGGCCGGGTCCGGCGGATCCACTCCGAGCCGAGCCGGCCGGTGATCAGCGCGCCGACGGCGAACGCGAAGGGCACCGCGAAGAGCGTGTAGCCGGAGTACAGCATCGGCGGGTGGATCATCATGCTCGGGTGCCGGAGGAGCGGGTTGAGCCCCACGCCCTCCGCCGGCGGGACCGCGAGCCGGTCGAACGGGGACTCGAGGAACACGAGCAGCGCGCAGAAGAACGCGCCGAAGCCGAGCAGCACCGCGGTCGCGTAGGGCGCGACCTCGCGGAGGCGCCGCCGGGTGGCGAAGAGCACGGCGCTGCTCCACAGCGACAGCAGCAGCACCCACAGCAGCAGCGAGCCCTCCTGCGACGACCACACCGCGGTGAGGCGGTAGAAGAGCGGCGTCGTGGTCGACGAGTGGCTCGCAACGAGCGCGAACGAGAGGTCCGTGCGCGCGAAGGCGGCCTCGAGGACGGCGAAGGCGACGACGAGCACGCCGGCGAGCGCGTACACCGAGCGGCGCCCGGAGGCGATCACCTCGCGCCGGCCCGTGCGGGCGCCGTACAGCGAGGCGGCGATCCCGTAGAAGCAGATCGCCAGCGCGATGATGAGGCAGGCGCGGCCGGCGGTCGGCACGGCTCAGCCTCAGGTGGCGGGCTGCTCCGCCGAGAACTTCGACGGGCACTTCGTGATCAGCGAATCCGGCTCGCCGACGAACACGTCGCCCTGCTTGCGGACGTCCACGATCACCTCGCGGCCCTCGCGGAACGGGTCGGGCAGCTGGCCGCGGTAGCGCACGGGCACCGAGGCCGAGCCGTCGCGGTCGCGCACCCGGAAGAAGTGGAGCGTGCCCTCGTGGCGGTAGGACCCCTTCGCCACCTTGCCCGTGAGCTGGTAGACGACGCCGGCCTCGGCGGTCGAGAGCTGGCTCGGCTCGCGTGCCTCGCTGGCCGCGGAGAAGCTGGTGTAGACCAGCGCGCAGGCGAGGGTCAAGGCGCAGCCGAGGGCGACGACGAGGCGGATCGTGCGCTTGCGGGCGGGGTCCATCGGCACTCAGTATGGCGATCCGGCGGACCGGTCGCGTCCGGTTGGCGTGGGAGCCTCCGGGAGCGGCGGACATTCCAGGTACCACACGCGAAACCAAATGGCATGCCGCGCGTTCCTATGTCTGCACGGCCCATGCAGCTCCCCCAGCTCACCACACGCCTTCCCCGCAAGTCCCGGCGCGACCGCAAGGAGCGCCGGCACACCCCCCGGACCCCGGACGTGCCGCCGCCGCGCGAGGCGGCGGAGCGGCGGGACGCGCGCCGCGGCGGCGGCCCGCAGGACCGGGCGCTCTACACCTGCTCGTGCGGCTACGTCTGGACGGCGCTCGTGAGCACGTCGGTCGACTGCCCGCACTGCGGGGGCGAGCAGGCCTGGTAGCGCAGCGGTCCGGGCCAAGCGGGCGAGGGGAATCGAACCCCCATTTCTGGCTTGGGAAGCCAGCGTCTTAGCCATTGGACAACGCCCGCGGAGGTCCGCGCAGGATACAACGGCCGGTCTGCCGTCCGCCACGGATCGCGTGGATACGCTGTGGAGAGCGATGCGCCCCCGCCTCTACTGGCCCGTGACCCTCGCCGCCGCGGCGCTGATCGGGCTCCTGGCGTACGGCGTCTTCTCGACGGGCGCGGACACGACGCTCGACGAGGCGGTGGCGAGGGGCGAGCGCGTCGATCCGCCGCTCGCCGACCTGCAGGTGCTCGGGAGTAACGGCACCGCCTCGCTGGCCGATTACCAGGGCAAGGTGGTCCTCGTGAACGTCTGGGCTTCGTGGTGCGCGCCGTGTCGCGACGAGCTGCCGCTGCTCGAGCAAACGCATCGCCGGCTCTCCCGCCAGGGCGGCACCGTGCTGGGGATCGACGTGAAGGAGAACTCGGGCGCGGCCCTCGACGCCGTGGCCGAGTTCGGGCTCAGCTACCCCAACCTGCGCGACCCGGACGGCTCCTACGTGCGCGAGTTCGGCCAGACGGGCTATCCCGAGACCTACGTGCTCGACCGCCAGGGGCGCGTCGCGGCCGTGCGGCGCTTCCCGGTGACCCGCGAGTGGCTCGACCGCACGCTGCCGCCGCTGCTGGAGGAGCGGGTCTGATGCGCGCGCTGCTCGTTGCGCTGCTCGCGCTCGCCCTGGTGGCGCCCGCGGCCGGGGCCGCCGAACCGCGCGCCTCGCTGCCCGACATCGAGGACGAGGTGATGTGCCTCGAGTGCGGGACCGCCCTGAACGTCTCCACCTCCCCCGTGGCCGACCAGGAGCGGGAGTTCATCGGCGAGCTCATCGCGCGGGGCATGACGAAGGACGAGATCAAGGCGGCGCTCGTCGCCGAGTACGGGCCGCGCGTGCTCGCCGAGCCCGACGACAGCGGCTTCTCGCTGGCGGCCTGGATCGTCCCCGCCCTCGCCTCGCTGGTCGCCCTCGGGCTGGTCGTCGCGCTCGTCGGGCGCTGGCGCCGCCCGGCCGCCGCCGGCCCCGCCGGGGC
>DATMVH010000227.1:0-4621 GCA_035563395.1 Solirubrobacteraceae bacterium | reverse complement strand
GTCCGGGTGCTCGGCGAGCACCGCGGCGGGCTCGACGACGATCGCCGCGTCGAATTCGAGTCCCTTGATCGCCCGCAGCCCGAGCAGGTCGACGCCCGCCGACAGCCCGCCCTCGGCGTCCTCCGCCGCGGTGGAGGCGATCCCGGCGAGCGCGGCGTCGAGCGCCGGCCGGAGCGCGGCGGGGACGACGATGCCCACGCTGCCCGCGTCGGCGGTCATCCGCGCCGCCAGGGCCGCGCACGCCGCGGCGAGGCCGTCGGGGGCGTCCGTGCGGACCGCGACGGCCGGCCACGGCGCCTCGCGCACGCCCTCCGGCACGGCGGCGGCCGCCCGCGGCGCGATCGCCGCGGCCAGGCGGAGGAAGTCGCCGGGCACGCGGTAGCTCACGCGCAGCTCGGCGACCTCCATCCGCTCGACCCCCGCCGCCTCGAGCACCGGCTCCCAGCTCGTGGCGCCGGAGCCGGCGGTCCGCTGCGCGATGTCGCCGAGCACGGTGACGGACTGCTCCCGCGCGCGCCGGACGATCATCCGCAGCTCCATCACCGTGAGATTCTGCGCCTCGTCCACGACGACGTGCCCGAAGGTCCGCAGGTCCGGGTCGATCAGCCAGCGCGCCTCGTCGTACAGGGCGAACACGCTCGGCGTCATCGTGCCCGGCGGTCCGGGCGGCCCGGCGGCGAGCAGGGCGTCCACCTCCGCGGGCGAGAGCAGGCCGGCGGCGGCGCGGGCGAGGCGCCGCCGGTTCTTGAACAGCGACTCGACCAGCGCCTCGGGCGCGCGGCGCGGCCAGCTCCGGCCGGCGAGCCGCTGGAAGGCCTTGCTCACGCGGACCGCGGACGCGACCTCGGCCGGGGAGGCGAGCGTCGGGCCGCGGCGGCCCTCCAGCGCCCGCGTGGCCACGCGGTCGGCGAGCCGGTCGCGGAAGCGCTCGCGCGCCGCCTGATACGCGCGGAAGCGCGAACGCGCGTCGCGGATGACCTCGGCGATCTCGGCCGGCTCCAGCGAGACCGTGCGCCGCAGGACCTCGACCTCCGCCGGCTCGTCCGGCGGGCCGACCGGCTCCCACAGCAGCCGCGCGAGCAGGGTCGCCATCCGGCCGCTCCCGAGCAGCGCGACGCGCGCCTCGGGCTCGGGGGCCATGCGCGGCCGGACGGAGACGAGCGCGTCGATCGGGCGCTGCTCGACGCTCTGCTCCCCGAGCGCCGGCAGGACCTGCGAGATGTAGGCGATGAACGTGCGGTTCGGCCCGACCACGAGCACGCCGGCGCGCGCGAGCGCGGGATCGGCGTAGAGCAGCCACGCCGCGCGGTGCAGGCCGACGGCCGTCTTGCCGGTCCCGGGCCCGCCCTGCACGACGAGCGCGCCGGGCACGCGCCGCGCGATCAGCGCGTACTGCTCGGGCGTGATCGTGGAGATGATCTGGCGCATCTCGCCGACCCGCTGCCGCGTGATGTCGGCGACGATCGCCTCGGTGAGGTGCATCTCCGCGGGGCCGCCGGCCAGCCGCTCGTCCACGTAGCCGTGGACCCGCCCGTCCTCGATGTCGAGCCGCCGGCGCCGGGTCAGCCCGCGCGGGTCCGCGGGCGTCGCGGCGTAGAACGGCTCTGCGGCGGGTGCGCGCCAGTTGATCGCCAGGAGCTCGTTGTCCTCGTTCGCGATCGCGTGGCGGCCGATGTAGAGCGGCCCGCGCTCCCCGTCGCGGTCGATCCGGCCGAAGTACAGCGGCCCGCTCGCCGCCGTGTAGGCGCGCAGGCGCTCGAGCCGCATCCGCTCGAGCGCCTCCTCGGAGAACTCGTCGACGGCGTTCGCGCGGCGGTCGCGGCTCAGCGCCTCCAGGATGCGCTCGTAGGCGTCCTGCGTCGCGTCGAGGTGGCGCTGCTCGGCGGCGAGGTCGGCGTCGATGGCGTCCTGCATCGGGAAGCGCCATGATGCCGACCCGTGTCCACCGTCTACGTCACCGGCCACCGGAACCCGGACACCGACTCGGTGGCGTCCGCGATCGGCTACGCCGAGCTGAAGGGGCGGCTGGACCCGCGCAACGAGTACGTCCCCGTCCGGCTCGGCGACCTGAACGCGCAGACGCGCTGGGTGCTGAAACGCAGCGACGCGCCCGAGCCGCGGTTCCTCCCGCACGTGTTGCTGCGCGTCAAGGACGTGATGCGCCACGAGTTCGCGCGCGCCTCGGACCGCGATCCCATCCGCGACGTCGGCCTCACGATGGCCCACGAGCACCTCGACCTCGTTCCCATCGTCGACGAGGACGGCGTGCTGGCGGGCGTGATGACCGAGCGCGCGCTCGCGCACCGCTACATCCGCGAGTCGCGCGAGGCGTCGCGGCTCGACGCGCCCACCTCGCTCGGCGCCATCGTGCGCGTGCTGGACGGCGAGCTGGTCGACGGCGACGCCGAGCGGGAGCTCTGCGGCCGCGTGTCCGTGCTCGCCATGAGCGTGGCGTCGATGCCGATCGCCTTCGGCGCCGGGGACATCGTGGTGGTCGGCGACCGGCCGGACGCCCAGAAGATCGCGATCGAGACCGGCGTGGCGCTGCTCGTGTGCAGCAACCGCACGCGGCCCGACGACGAGATCCGCGCGCTCGCCCGCGAGGCGGGCACCGCGATCGTCGTCTCGCCGCTCGACACCTACGTCTCCGGGCGGATGATCACGCTCGCCGAGCCCGTGCAGTCCCTGATGGACCGGGAGCCGCTGACCGTCCGCGCCGACGACCTCGTCACGGAGATCACCGAGCTCGTCAAGGACGTCGACTACCGCGCGGCGGTGGCCGTCGACGCGGCGCGGCGCCCGATCGGGCTCGTGACGCGGTCCGACCTCGTCGACCCGACGCCGCGGCAGGTCCTGCTCGTCGACCACGCCGAGCAGGCCCAGAGCGTGATCGGCGTCGAGCACGCCGAGATCGTGGAGATCCTCGACCACCACCACATCGGCTCGATCGAGACGCGCATCCCGGTCCGCGCGACCTTCGACCCGGTGGGCTCGACGGCGACGCTCGTGATCGAGCGCTTCCGGCAGGCCGGGATGGAGCCGAGCCCGGCGGCGGCGACGATGCTGCTCGGCGCGGTCATGTCGGACACGGTGATCCTCAACTCGCCGACGACGACGGACCGCGACCGCGCCGTCATCGCCTACCTCGAGCAGGTCCTCGCGCTGGACGCCGAGGAGTTCGGGCGCGAGATGTTCGAGGAGACCTCCGACCTCAGCTCGTACTCCCCGGAGGCCATCGTCGGCCGCGACGCGAAGGAGTACGAGGCGCCGGCCGGCCAGACGCTCACCATCGCGCAGGTGGAGACGGTGGGGCAGGGGCTGCAGGACCGCCGCGACGAGCTGCTCGCCGCGCTGGACGCCCTGCGCGAGCGCCACGGCCACGCGCTGGCGGCGTTGATCGTGACGGACATCCTCCGCAAGGGCTCGGAGCTGTACGTCTCCGGCGACGTGGCTCAGGTCGAGCGCGCGTTCGGGACGTCGGCCGACGGCCGCGTGCTCGACCTCCCGGGCGTCATGAGCCGCAAGAAGCAGGTCGCTCCGAAGCTGCTCAGCGCGCTCGCCGGCTGAGCGGCGTGGCCGACGTCCTCGACCGCCGATCGCTCGGCCGCGCGCTGCTCGCGCGCCAGCTCCTGCTGGAGCGGGCGTCCATGCCGGTGCGCGCCGCGGTCGAGCACCTCGTGGGCCTGCAGGCGCAGGCGCACTGGCCGCCCTACCTCGGCCTGTGGTCGCGCCTCGAGGGCTTCGACCCGCACGAGCTCGGGCGGCTGATCACGGACCGGCAGGTCGTGCGGATGACGCTCATGCGCGGCACGGTGCACCTCGTCACGGTGCGCGACGCGCTGGTGCTGCGCCCGCTGGTGCAGGACGTGATCGAACGCGGCCACAACGGCGCGTTCGGGCGCCGCATGGGCGGGGCGGACCCCGGCGAGCTCGCGCGGGCGGTCCGGGAGCTGCTCGCCGCCGAGCCGCTGCAAGCGCGCGAGCTCGGCCGGCGGCTCGTGGCGCGCGGGATCGGCGAGGACGCCGAGGCGATCGGCAACGCCACGCGCGTCCACGTGCCGCTCGTCCAGCTGCCGCCGCGCGGGGTGTGGGGCGCCGGCGGCCAGGCCCGCTACGCGACGCTCGAGGACTGGACGGGCCGGGAGCTCGACCCGGCGCCGTCGATCGACGAGGTCGTGCTCCGCTACCTGCGCGCCTTCGGCCCGGCGACGGTCATGGACGTGCAGAGCTGGTGCGGCCTGACGAAGCTCAGGCCGGTGCTGGAGCGGCTGCGCCCGCGGCTGCTCGCCTTCCGCGACGAGGACGGGAAGGAGCTCTTCGACCTGCCAGAGGCGCCGCGCCCCGGTCCGAACGTGCCCGCGGCCGTCCGCTTCCTGGGCGAGTTCGACAACGTGCTGCTCGGCCACGCCGACCGGCGCCGCATCGTTCCCGCGGACTTCCCCTGGGACGCGATGACCGGCGAGCGGTGGGTGAACAACCTGCTGGTGGACGGCATGCTGCGCGGCACGTGGTGGCTCGAGCGCGACGGCCGGCGCCGCGCGACGCTCGTGATCCGCCCGTTCGGGCGCCTCGCGCCGGGCGAGCGCGACGAGGTCGAGGCGGAGGCCGCCCGGGTCGCCGC
>DATMVH010000226.1:0-3615 GCA_035563395.1 Solirubrobacteraceae bacterium | reverse complement strand
CTGCGGCTGTGCCGGCTCGGCGCGCGCGCCGGCTCGGCGGCGCCCGTGATGCCGGCCGGGCGGCTGGCGCTCGACCGCCTCCTGTGGGACAACCTCGCGCCGGCGGACGCGCGCGGCTTCGTCGAGGACCGGCTGGGGCCGCTGATGGCGTGGGACCGCGAGCACGGCTCCGACCTGCTCCGCGTGCTGGAGGCCGCGCTCGACTTCCCCCGCCACGACCGCGCGGCGAGCCGCTGCTTCATGCACCGCAACACGTTCCGCCACCGGCTCAAGCAGGCGACGGACGTGCTGGAGGCCGACCTCGAGGACCCCGACGTGCGGCTCGCCCTCCACGTCGCGCTGAAGCTCCGGCGGGGGCTGCCGGCGCCCGCCGCGCGCCCCGCGGCCGTCCTGCGCCGGGCGGCCCGCGTCCGCGCCGATCAGGCCGCCTGAGCGGGAAGCGCGGCGATCAGCGCGTCGGCCCGCCCGGCGCCGGCCTCGATCACGGAGCGGGCACCGAGGCACGTCCGCACCCGCCGCGGCGGCACGGCGCGGTCGACGCGCACGAGCCGTCCGGCGGCGTCGAGCCACACGAGGTCGAGCGCGAAGCGCATCCCGAACGTGTGGACGGAGCGGCAGCGCGGCAGGAGCAGCGCGCAGTGCGCCGGGAGCTCGTCGAGCCACGCGAGTCCGAGGAGCCGCGCGCGGCCGCGCTCGGCGCGCGCGAGCACGATCCCGCCGGGCAGCGCCTCGTGGGGAAGGGCGTCCAGGCGCGGGCACGGCGGCACCCCGGGAATCGTGTCAGGAGCCCGGGTTACACTGAGACGCGGGTGATCGCCGAGCGCATCAAGACCGACGTGGCCGCCGCCTTGAAGGCGGGTGACCGCGATCGCGTCGGCGCCCTGCGCCTCGTGCTCTCGGAGCTCCAGCGCGCGGCGAAGGAGGGCGGCGGCGACGAGCTCGCGGTCCTGCGGCGGGAGCGCAAGCGGCGGCGGGAGTCCGAGCGGGCGTACCGCGACGCGGGCCGTGCCGATCTGGCCGACGGCGAGGCGTTCGAGGCGCAGGTCATCGAGGGCTACCTGCCGGCGGAGCTCGGCGATGCGGAGCTCGACGCGCTCGTGGCGGCGGCGGTCGCGGAGATCGCTCCGTCCGGGCCGCGCGACATGGGGAGGGTGATCAAGCACGTGATGGCGGCGGCGGGCGGCCGCGCGGACGGCCGCCGGGTATCGACAAAGGTGAAGGAAGCGCTCGGCTAGATGGCACGACGGCAACTGGAGCTCTCGAACGAGGTCGCGGCCGAGCTGGCCGGCTCCCAGGACGCGATCCTGCGCGAGCTCGAGGATCATCTCAGCGCCGAGATCTTCCTCCGCGGCAACGTCGTCACGCTCGACGGCGAGGCCGAGGCCGTCCAGGCGGCGGCCACGGTGGTGCGCGAGCTGTCGGACATGGTCGCGCGCGGGCACGAGATCGGCCCGGCGACGATCGAGTCGGTCGCGCGGGTGCTCGACCAGGCGGAGTCCCCGAGCCAGGTGCTCGAGGACGTCGTCTGGCGCCACCGCAACCTCCGCGTGGCGCCGAAGTCCCTCAACCAGAAGCGCTACGTCGACGCCATCCGCCGCTCGACGGTGACGTTCGGCGTGGGGCCGGCCGGCACGGGCAAGACGTTCCTGGCCATGGCCATGGCCACCGCCGCGCTGTCGCGCCGCGAGGTCAACCGGATCATCCTCACCCGCCCGGCGGTGGAGGCGGGCGAGCGGCTCGGCTTCCTGCCCGGCGACCTGATGGCGAAGGTCGACCCGTACCTGCGGCCGCTGTTCGACGCGCTGCACGACATGATGGATCCCGAGCGCGTCGCCACCCACCTGGAGCGCGGCGTCATCGAGGTCGCGCCGCTGGCCTTCATGCGCGGCCGCACGCTCAACGACTCGTTCGTGATCCTCGACGAGGCCCAGAACACCTCGCCCGAGCAGATGAAGATGTTCCTCACGCGGCTCGGGTTCGGCTCCAAGATGGTCGTCACGGGCGACATCACGCAGATCGACCTCCCGCGCGACCAGCAGTCCGGCCTCGTCGTCGTCGGGGACATCCTCGGGGAGGTCGAGGGCGTCGAGTTCGTCCGCTTCGGCGGCGAGGACGTCGTCCGGCACAAGCTCGTCCAGCGCATCGTCGCCGCCTACGACGAGCACGCCGCGCGCCGGGCGCCCGAGCTGCGCCCGGCGGACCGCCGCCGGCCGGCGTGAGCGGGGTGGACGTGGACGTGCTCGGCGACGCCCTCGACGCCGAGCGGGTCCGCCGCGCCTGCGTGCTGGCGGCCGCGTCCGCCGGCGTGGACGGCGGCCACGTCGCCGTGTCGTTCGTGGACCCGGAGGAGATCGCCGCCTTGAACGCGGAGCACCGCGGCAAGGCGGGTCCCACGGACGTGCTCTCCTTCCCGGTGGACGGCGACGGGCCGCTCGGCGGGCCGCCGGAGCTGCGCGAGCTCGGGGACGTGGTCATCTGCCCCGAGCACACGACCGACCTGACGGAGGCGGTCGTCCACGGCGTGCTGCACCTCGTCGGGATGGACCACGAGACGGACGAGGGCGAGATGCTCGCGGTGCAGGCGGAGATCGTCTCGTGGCTGCGCTAGAGACGCGCTCCGGCTTCGTCGCCCTCGCCGGCCGGCCGAACGTCGGCAAGTCGACGCTCGTGAACGCGATGGTCGGCCGCAAGGTGGCGATCGTGTCGGACAAGCCGCAGACCACGCGGCGGGCGATCCGCGGGGTCGCCACCCGCGCCGACGTGCAGATCGTGCTCACCGACCTGCCCGGCGTGCAGCGCCCGCGCGACGAGCTGACGCGCCGCATGCAGCAGCGGGTCGAGCAGGAGCTCGCCGAGGCCGACGCCGCGCTCATGGTGGTCAACGGCGAGCAGGGCGTCGGCGGGGGCGGGGACCGCTGGATCGCCGAGGCGCTCGCGCGCGCGGCCGTTCCGGTCGTCGTCGCGGTCAACAAGCTGGACCGGATCGCGCGCCCGCGCATGGTGGAGGCGCTGCAGGCCGCGTCGGAGCTCGTGCCCGGCGCGGAGGTCTTCCCCGTGTCCGCGCGCACGGGCGCGGGCGTCGAGGCGCTGGTGCGCCACCTCGCCGGGCTGTTGCCGCCGGGGCCGTTCTACTTCCCGCCCGACGAGGTGTCCGACCAGCCGGAGGACGTGCTGCTCGCCGAGCTGGTGCGCGAGCAGGTCCTCGCCCGCACGCGCCAGGAGGTGCCGCACGCGGTCGAGGTCCAGATCGAGGAGGTCGAGCAGCGGCACGACCTCGTCGCCGTGCGGGCGCTGCTGTGGGTGGAGACCGAGTCGCAGAAGGGGATCGTGATCGGCGCGGGCGGGCGGATGATCAAGGCGATCGGGACGGCCGCCCGGCGCGAGCTCGAGCGGGAGCTGGGGCGGCGCGTGCACCTCGATCTCTCCGTGCGCGTCCGGCGGTCCTGGCGCGCGGACGACGCGCTGCTGGACCGGCTCGGGATCACGTAGCCCGGCGGTTTCAGGGCCGCAGCCGCAGCGCCGCGAGCAGCTCGGCCGCGGTCGCCGCCTCGAGGTGGCGGACGCGCCCGCGCGTGCCCGCGCCGATGCGGACCTCCACGTCGGCGAGGCGGCCGC
>DATMVH010000225.1:0-3113 GCA_035563395.1 Solirubrobacteraceae bacterium | reverse complement strand
CGACGTAGACGGGACCCGCCGGCGGCGTGAGCGCGGCGCGCCAGGCGGCCGCCAGCACCTCCGGCAGCCCCTCGCCGCTCTCGGCGCGCGCCGCGTGCTTGACCACGGGGGCGAAGACCGCCCGCTGGTCGGGCAGCTCGTGCAGGAACCCGCGCCCGCGGCCGATCAGCGCGCGCGGCTCCTGGCTGGAGATCGCCACCACGGGGACGTGGGCGGTGGCGGCCTCCATCAGCGCCGTGAGCGCGTTGAGCGCTCCCGGCCCGGTGGAGAGGAGCAGCGCGGCGGCGGACCCGCTCGCGCGCGCGTAGCCGTCCGCGGCGAAGCCGGCGCACAGCTCGGTCCGGAAGCCGAGCGTCCGCAGCGGCGACGCCCGCAGCGCCTCCCAGATCGCCAGCGCGTGGATCCCGGGCACGCCGAACACCGCGCGCGCCCCCAGCGCGGCGAGCGACTCCGCGACGAGGTGGCCGCCGAGCCGCGTGCGGGCGGGGGCGGCGGTGCTCATCGCCGCTCCAGGGCCGCCGGGGGCAGCCCGAGCTGCTCGGCGGCGAAGGAGACGAGCCGCGCGTGCATGCGCTCCGGCGAGGTCCAGCGATAGCCGAGCGCCGTCTCGAACCCGAGCCCGTCCACCACCGCGATGATCCGGTCGGCGACCTCGTCGGGCGGCGCCCCCGGCGCGAATTCGCCGGCCTCGGCGCCGTCGCGCACCACGGCGAAGAAGTACGACCGCCAGCGCTCCGACAGCGCCTCGCACTCCCCGAGCAGCGACGGCTCGTGGAGCACGCGCAGCCACAGCTCGATCCACAGCACGTACTCGTCGCGCGCCGGGCCGGGCGTCGGCACCGACACGGCCAGCAGGTGCGCGAGCCGCCCGCGCGGCGACGGGTCGGCGCCCGCCTCGATGCGCGCGAACAGCCGCTCGCTCGCCCACCGGAGCGCGGCCATGAGCACCTCGTCGCGCGTCTCGAAGTAGTAGTGGATGGTGCCCGTGGAGGTGCCGGCGAGCTGGGCCACGTCCGTGATCCGCGTGGCCGGGAAGCCGCGCTCGAGGATTGCCCGGCACGCCGCGGCCAGGATCGCCTCCCGCCGGGCGGGACGGCGGGGATCGTGCCCGCGGGGACGGCCGGGGCGCCGCGGCGGTGAGGTGGACGGCATCGGCGTTGACAGGCGGGAGCCGCCGCGACTATAACTGACGCGTCAATCAAGGAATTGACGCGACGCACGATCCGAGGAGAGGGTTCGTGAGGAAGCTGCTGTGGCTGGTGGCTGTCGCCGTCGCCGCGCTCACCCTCGCCGCGTGCGTCGGCGGCGACGACGGCGGCGGGGACGCGAGCTCGGGCGACGGCTCCGGCGGCGCCTCGCAGACCGCGGCCCTGAACCTCAAGACGGAGGGCCGGCTCACGGCGGGCGCGGAGTTCCCCGTCGCCGGGTTCCTCGAGCTGCCGATCGAGAACCCGAAGGGCTTCGAGGTCGACTTCGCCGAGGCGCTCGCCCGGGAGCTCGGCATCCCGGAGGTGACGTGGGTAAACACGCCGTTCTCCGGCCTGTTCTCCCCCGCGCCGAAGAACTTCGACGTCGCCATCAACGAGATCACCGTCACGCCCGAGCGCGCGAAGGTCGTCGACTTCAGCGACCCCCTACTTCGACGCCAACCAGGGCTTCCTCGTCACGAAGGGCGGGCCCGGCGAGGCCGCCCGCAGCATCGCCGACATGAAGGATCTCCAGTTCGGCTTCCAGGCGACGACGACCGGGGGCGACTTCGTCAACGACGAGATCCGGCCGGGCAAGCAGCCGCGCGAGTACTCCACGCTCGGCGCCGCGACCCGCGCGCTGGCCAACGGCCAGATCGACGCCTTCGTGACGGACGTCGCCATCGGCTCCTCGATCGTCAAGCAGCTGCCTGACGACATCGCGATGACGGGGCAGTTCGAGAGCGGCCGGCTGACGGCGATGCGGAAGCGCTGGTTCCCGGGCACCGAGAACCTGCCGGTCTTCGAGTAAGTGGGCTCCACCAAGCTCATGGTCGTGGCCGAGGCGCTCGCGCTCGTCGTCGCCCTCGCCATCGCGGTGGTGCGCAGCCTGCCGGGGCCGGTGCTCGCGCCGCTGCGGCTCGTCGCGCTCGTCTACACGGACGTCTTCCGCGCCGTCCCGCTGATCCTCGTCATCTTCATCGTCGGGCTCGGCGTTCCCGGCCTGCAGCTCGCGTTCTTCTCGGAGCAGTCCGTCTTCACCTACGGCGTGGTGGCGCTCGTGCTGGTGTACTCCGCCTACGTGGCCGCCGGACCAGATCTTCACCGCGCCCCGTCACGAGCGCACCGCCAAGTTCCTGCAGCGGGTGATCAGGCGGGCCGCGCCGCGGACTTCGCGGCGCCGGCGCCGTAGGCTCGGGACCATGGCGACGTTCGCCTTGATCCACGGTGGTGGAGGCAGCGCGTGGGACTGGCATCTCGTCGTGCCCGAGCTGCGGGCGCGCGGGCACGACGCGACGGCTGTCGATCTTCCGGGCGAGGACGAAGCGGCCGGCTGGTGGGAGTACGCGGACGCCGTCGCCGGCGCGGTCCGCGAGCAGCCTCCGCCCCTCATCGTCGTCGGCCATTCGCTCGGCGCGTTCACGGCGCCGCTCGTCTGCGCGCGCCTCCCGGTCGCGCTGCTCGTCCTCGTCGCCGCGATGATCCCGTCGCCGGGAGAGCGGTTCGGCGAGTGGTGGACGAACGCCCGGTACGAGGACAGCGGCTTCGGCGATGTCTTCTACCACGACGTTGCGCCCGAGCTGGCTGCCGAAGCGCAGAGGCGCGAGCGAGACGAGCGGTCCAACGCGCTGCAGGAGCCGTGGCCGCTGGACGGGTGGCCGCAGGTCCCGACCAGGTACCTGCTGTGCCGCGACGACCGGATGTTCACCGCCGGCTGGGCGCGGCGCCACGCTCGCGAGCGCCTCGGCGTCCAGGCGGACGAGATGGACGGCGGCCACTACATCACGCTCGGCCGGCCGCGCGAGCTGGCCGAGCGGCTCGACGCATACGCCGCCTCGGCGCGCCCGGCGTCGTGATCGACGGAGCCCTCAGGCCACGCGGGAGCGGACGTCGACGAGCGCGCCGCCCGCGCGCCCGCGGCCGGTC
>DATMVH010000224.1:0-27976 GCA_035563395.1 Solirubrobacteraceae bacterium | reverse complement strand
CAGAGCGAAGGTCGGGGGAGGAGGCACGACCTGATGCCGGAAGCCGAAACCTGCTTCACGACGCGATGGATGCCTTGATGGTCCCGCCCCGGAATCTCGAACGCCCGCTTCAAGGACTGGAAGACGCGGCTATGGCGGTTCTGCGCCTTGACGCGGACCTCGGGCGCGCGTTCAACCACTGAGGCGTAGAAGGCGTCGATGGCGAACACGGCGGCGCGGAGGGCGACCATGGATCAGCGGAACTCCCGCTCAAGCGACGTCTTGGACGCCTCATTGCCCTCGTTCTCGTCCCCCTCCATGGCAGCGGTGCGGGCTTCTTGGGCTTGGTCGCAGCCATCCTCGAGCGATGGCGAGCCAATGCGGCCAAGCCTCCGACCGTAGCTTGCAGTCGCGGACCCGCCGCCGGTCGTCAGATCGAGACTCAGGTTGCGGACGCGGAACTCGCCGCTCAGGACGAAGATGCCGCGATTCGCAGACGAGCCTTCCATGTCGCCAAGCTCTCGCACAAGCTCCGCGAGGCATCCTCGCCTTTTCCCTGCCAGACCGTAGAAAGCGGAGGGGGAGGGATTCGAACCCTCGGTGGACCGAAAGGCCCACAACGGTTTTCGAGACCGCCCCGTTCAACCACTCCGGCACCCCTCCGGGGCGCGGGACACGGTAGCGCGTCGGGGGGCGCCCACCGCGCCGCTAGCGTTGGCGCCATGGACGACGCCACCCTGAGCCGCTTCGCCGATCTGGTCGTCGGCTTCGGCGCCAACGTGCAGGACGACCAGATCGTCGCGATCAACTGCGAGCCGGGGAAGGAGTACGTCGTGCGCGCGCTCGCCGAGAGCGCGTACCGCCGCGGCGCGCGCTTCGTCGACGTGAGCTGGTTCGACCCGTGGGTGAAGCGCGCGCGGATCGCGTACGCGCGCGAGGACACGCTGTCCTACGTCCCGCCGTGGTACGGCCGGCGCGTGCTCGAGCTCGGCGAGCAGCGCGCCGCCCGGATCGCGCTCTCCGGGCCGGTCGCGCCGGGGCTGCTCAACGACCTCGATCCCGTGCGCGCCGGCCGCGACCGGCTGCCTGCGGTGAAGGAGGGGATCCAGGTCGTCAACGACCGCACGACGAACTGGACGATCGCGCCGTGCCCGACGCCGGCGTGGGCGCAGATGGTGTTCCCGGATCTCGCGCCCGACGCCGCCCTGACGCGCCTCGAGGAGCAGCTGCTCCACGTCCTGCGCCTCGACGAGGACGACCCGATCGCGGCCTGGCGGGAGCGCGCCGACGCGCTCGTCGGCGCCGCGAGCCGGCTGGGGGAGCGCCGCTTCGACGCCCTGCACTACGAGGGGCCGGGGACCGACCTGACGATCGGCCTGCTCCCGTCGTCGTGGCAGGCCGCGCGCTTCGACACCGTCGACGGGATCGAGCACATGCCGAACCTGCCGACGGAGGAGGTCTTCACCACGCCGGATCCGGCGCGCACCGAGGGCACGGTGACCGCGACGAAGCCGCTCGTGCTCGTCGACGGCACGGTCGTGCGCGACCTCGTCGTGCGCTTCGAGGGCGGCCGCGCCGTCGACGTCGGCGCCTCCGAGGGCGGCGAGACGCTCGCGACGATCACGCGCACGGACGACGGCGCATCCCGCCTGGGCGAGGTCGCGCTCGTGGACCGCGAGGGCCGGATCGGCAACCTCGGGACGATCTTCTACGACACGCTGCTCGACGAGAACGCCGCGAGCCACATCGCACTCGGCCAGGGCTTCCCGTTCGTGCTGGACGAGGCGCACCGCGACCGCGCGAACCGCAGCGAGATCCACATCGACTTCATGATCGGGTCGAACGAGCTGACGGTGACCGGGATCACGCCCGCCGGAGACCGCGTCCCCGTGCTC
Source organism: Solirubrobacteraceae bacterium (assembly GCA_035563395.1). Classification (GTDB taxonomy): domain Bacteria; phylum Actinomycetota; class Thermoleophilia; order Solirubrobacterales; family Solirubrobacteraceae; genus DASQMT01. Next base: position 26,102 of record DATMVH010000224.1, on the reverse strand, counting down.
GCCGGCGGCCGCTGGCAGATCTGAGATCCAGCTACCCTGTCCGTCGCTCCCGGAGAGGTGCCGGAGCGGCTGAACGGGCACGACTGGAAATCGTGTGACGGGGGTCGACCTCGTCCGAGGGTTCGAATCCCTCCCTCTCCGTCTGCAGCGTCGGTCATGTCACACCGCAGGCGCGGGCGGTCTCTAACCGGTCGATGCACACTGATCGACCGAAGGAGGACCCCATGCCGAGGATGGACATCTACCGCGTCAAGATCGACCCCGCGAACGTCGAGCGGCTGCTCGAGATCCGCGCTGCGGCCGTGGCCGAGTTCCAGGCGCAGGTGCCGGAGCTGCTGCAGGCCGACCTCGTGCGGCTCGGCAGCGACGAGTGGCTCGACGTGCTGACATGGAGCGGGCCGGTCGACCCGGAGCGGATCGCCGGCGCCGCCGAGTGCACACCGACGAGCGCGGAGATGCACAGCCTCATCAGCGAGGAGCTCGGCCACTTCCACGGCGAGCTGGTCGCCGGCTCGAGAAGCGCATGAGCGAGCGCTCGCTGGACGCGCTCGCGCGGCAGGCCGCGGCAGGCGACTCCGAGGCGCTCTCGCGGCTGGTCGAGGAGGTGCAGCACCCGGTCTACCGGCTGGCGCTGCGCTTCCTCGGCCATCCCGAGGACGCCAAGGACGCCAGCCAGGAGATCCTCGTGAGGCTGATCACGCACCTCGGCCAGTTCGAGGGACGCTCGCAGTTCATGACGTGGACGTACACGCTGGCGGTGCGCCAGCTGATGCGCACCCGCAGGCGCCTCGTCGAGTCGTCCGTGCGCAGCGCCGAGACCTTCGCGGCGTTCCTCGACCGCGGATTGGCCGATCGCGACTTCACCGCCGAGGAGGCCGAGTACAGGGCGCTGTGCGCGGACGTGCGGATCAGCTGTACCTACGGGATGCTCCTGTGCCTGTCGCGGCCGCTGCGCGCGTCGTACATCCTCGGCGACGCGATGGGGATGTCCGACGTCGTCGCCGCCGAGATCTGCGGCATCTCGGCGGCGGCGCAGCGCCAGCGGCTGGCGCGCGCCCGCCGGACGATCCGCACGATCATCGCCGACCGCTGCGGGCTCGTCGACGCGGCGAACCCGTGTCGCTGCGGCCGGCAGATCCGGAGCAGCATCGACGCCGGCATCCTCGACCGCGCCAACCTCGTGTTCGCCCGGCATCCGCGGCAGGACAGCGGCCCGATCGAGATCGGCACGATCGAACGCGCGGCCGAGCAACTCGACCTCGCGCTGGCCATGAGCGAGGTCTACCGCTCCGACCCCAGCTTCGCGGCCCCGCGCGAGGTCTGGGAGCGCGTGCAGGCCGCGTGCCCGGACCTGCTGGCGTGATCGACCCCGCGGAGATCCTCGGCCGCCTCACCGCCGTCGATCCCGGGATCTCACAGGAGGCGTACTACGGCGAGCGCTCCCTCTTCTACAACCCCGGCCGCGCGCGGCCGCTCGGCGTCATCTTCGCCTCGATCAAGGACCGTGACGGGCCCAACGACAAGGCCGCGAACCTCTCGCGACCCGGCGTCTACCGCTTCGCGTTCGGCGTCACGCGGGAGACCTACGCGGCCATCTTCGGGGCGGTCCCGGCGCGTCCGCCCAAGGGTGAGGCGGTCGCGCTCCGTGGACACGACCTCACAGCCATCGACGAGCTGACGCCGCATCCCGTGTACGCGTGGATGAGCTGGGTCCAGATCCTCTCACCGACCCAGGCGCGGTTCGAGTCCCTGCAGCCGTTGCTCGACGAGGCGCTCGAGCTGGCCCGAACCCGGTGGCGGCGAGGCTTGACACGCATAGTCCGTTGAATGCCGGCCGACCGGCTCGGCCTGACGTTCGCCGCTCTCGCCGACCCGACCCGCCGGGCGATCCTCGAGCGGGCCGGGGCTCATCGAGCGCGGCCCGGACCGTCCGATGCGCCGAGCCGGTTGAGCGCGCAGCACTCGACCACGCCGTCGACCGGCGAAGGCGCGTAAGCGGACGTGGGAGGCGCGCATGGGCCTGCTCGACGGCAGTATAGTTAGCCTTATGGCTAACAATCTCCTCGATCGAACCTTCGCGGCCTGCGCGCATCCGCTGCGCCGGCAGATCATCGAGCGCGTCGCCCGCCGGGAGATGACGGTCGGCGAGGCGACGAGCGACTTCGGCGTCTCCAAGCCCACGATCACCAAGCACCTCAAGGTGCTCGAGGAGGCGGGCGCGGTCGTGCGGGTGATCGACGGTCGCAGGCACCGGCTCCGGCTCGGCCACCACGCACTGGAGGAGGCGACGGCGTGGATGCGCGACCAGCGCGCGCTCTGGGAGCGGAAGCTCGACGTGGTCGAGCAGTACCTCGCCGAGCAGGTGGAGGAGCGCCCGTGAGCTCCGTCGACGTCGAGACCGAGATCGTGATCGCCCGCCCGCGGGACGAGGTCGCCGCCTACGCCGCCGACCCCGGCAACGCCACGGCCTGGTATCGGAACATCGCCTCGGTCTCGTGGGAGACGCCCCCGCCGGTATCCGTGGGCACGCGCGTCGCCTTCGTGGCGAGCTTCCTCGGCCGTCGCCTCGAGTACACCTACGAGGTCCGCGAGCACCTCCCCGGCGAGCGGTTCGTCATGAGCACGGCCCAGGGCCCGTTCCCGATGGAGACCACCTACACCTGGCAGGACGCCGGCGACGGGGCCACGCGGATGACGTTGCGCAACCGCGGCGAGCCGTCCGGCTTCGCGAAGGTCACCGGTCCGCTGATGGCGGCGGCGATGAGGCGCGCGAACCAGAAGGACCTCGACCGCCTCAAGCAGATCCTCGAGCAGCCGGGTTGACCGCCGACGACCGGTCCAGCAGCCGTTCGATGTTGGCGAACTCCCGCCGGAGCGACGCGTGCTGGGCCTCGAACAGCTCGTCGGTCATGCCCGGCCCCTGGAACATCGTGAAGCTGTAGGCGGTTCGCCCGTCGGGCAGCGCCACCGCGCGGGTCGGGAAGACGGCCATGTCGCGCTTCGTCGGCCCGGCCAGCATGTCGATGACGCCGCTCGCTCGGTCGGCGCGGATCTCGAAGAAGAACTCCCCGAGCCCGTTGACGACCTTGTAGTCGTCGCCCTCGCGCTTGAGCTCGCGCGCGAACTCGGTCGCCCACTCGGGCAGGTGCTCGACGTCGGCCAGGTACTCGAAGACCTGCGCCTGCGGTGCGTTCAGCACGGTCGTCACGGTGGCGCTCCTCACAGCTCGATCACTCCCTTCAGCGCTCGGATCAGCGCGTCGCGGTTGCGCGTGCCCAGCGATCGCACCAGCTCCTCGTCGAGGTCGGCCAGGATCTCCTCGGCGACCGCGCGGAAGGCGCGGCCGCGGGCGGACAAGCGGACGTTGAACGCGCGCCCGTCGGCCGGGTCGCGCGCTCGTTCGACCAGCCCGCCGCGCTCGCACTGCTGCACGAGCCCGGTCATCGCCTGCTTCGACAGCCGCGACGCGGCCGCCAGCTCACCGAGCCGCATGCCGTCGCGCTCGAAGAGCGGGACCAGCACGGACCCGTACGACGGCCGGACCTCCGCGAACCCGCGCGCGGCGAAGCGCTCGACGAGCAGCTCGTTGAAGCGCTGCGACGCCTTGGCGAGGAGGAAGCCGACGTCCTGGGTCGTCGGGGAGTTGGTACGGGGCACGTACTAAATAGTACGGTACACGTACTTTCAGGTCAATGCCTTACGCCCGACGGCAGGGGCGACCACCGCCGAGGCGGCCTGACGCGCGGCCTACGCGCGCCGCTTCCCGTCAGGGCCGACGACCCACCACAAGCCTCCGTTGAGGTGACGTTGTGGTGGCACCTGACCCCGCCCGGTCCCTCGTGCGCGTAGTAGTAGAGCGGCTGGCCGTCGTAGGTCACCTGCCGTCGGCCGTCACGCCGCTCGACCGTGCCGAGCAGCGAGCGCTTGACGCCTTGCCCGCCTTCGGCTCGCCGTCGGTGAAGGCCGGGGGGCCAGGCCTCGGCGCATGCGCCGTATGCGGCGCTGCCGAGCCGGTCCGGCGCCCGCCGCTCCTCGCCCGACCGCGCGATCGTCCAGCCTGCCCAGCGCTCCGACCACGAGCCCGGATGCGACTCCGCCCGCTCGAGCCAGGCCTCCCGGCCGAGGTCCGGCGGCGGCCGGTGAAGTGGCGCATCCTCGGGGTGCCGGGCGGGGTGACGCGGCTCTGGATGTGGCCGCTCGAGCTCGCGACGAACTCGCCTCGCCACCGAGCGCCTGCACCGTGCGGGTAGCACCCCGCACGGCGTCAGGTGGTCGCTGACAGCCCTCACGGCGAGCACGTCAGCGAGGTCGACGGGCGTCCGAGTACCGTCACCGCGCAGTCCCCGGCTGACGGCGTACTCGATCGCGCTGCGGCCGGGCGCGAGGTCCAGGAACTAGTACTTGTTGATCTGCGGCGGGACGACGACGACCGGCCGCTCGCGGACCTGCGCGGTGGCGGCGCGTACTCCAGCGCCTCGCAGACGTCCCTCCGGTGGACGACGGCGCCCGGCGTGACCGCGAGGTTGCCGCCGACGGTCAACGGCCGGCGGTCAGCCTGCGAGCGGGTCCGGCAGGTCCACGGCCCCGACGTCGTCGCCGCCGCCCGCCGCCTGCGCGGCCCGTGCGCCGATCTCCTGCGGCTCTCCTCGCTGTCGCGCCCGCCCGGCCCCCGTCTTCGCGATCGTAGTGCGCGCGGAGCGTCGCGCGCCGCTACGGCCCGTCCAGCACCGGCAGCACGACGTGCGACGGGCGCTCCGCGTCGTGGAAGATCCGCTGCAGCGCGGGGATCGACGTCGACGCCGCGACGCCCAGCTCGCCGGTGTTCGGGTTGCGGTCGTAGCGGGGGAAGTCGCTGGAGGTCACGAGGACCCGCAGCCGCTCGCCGGCGCCGAACACGATCGCCGTCGCCCACAGATCGACCTCGTAGCGCTCCACCGCGCCGGGCTCGACGAGGTGGCGCTCGGCGTCCGATCGCCGGTAGCTCGCGCGCAGGATGCCGTCGCAGACGTTGCGCGTGACGCCGGCGGCGTCGACGCGACAGAGCTTGACGACCCAGTCCGTGTCGCGTGCGGTCGTGGCCGCGTGGAGCATCGCCCGGACGTGCCCGACGACCTGCAGGTCGCGCTCGAGCGGCTCGGAGGTGTAGCACAGGACGTCGCGGCGGGCGAGCAGCGGCGCCTGGTCGACCGGCCCGGCGGGGTGCTGCCGCGGCATCAGCAGCGTGCCGCCGCGCGTCGGGCACGGTTGCTCGGGGTCGTAGACGTAGGCGTCCGCGGGCTCCTCCGTTTCCGGCGGCGCGAAGCTCAGGCGGCGCTCGGCCCGCAGGTGGAGCCGCCGCTCCGTCACGCCGGCGGGCGGCCAGTCGTCCTCGTCGCGCCAGCGGTTCACGCCCTGCACGAACAGCCGCACGCGCGGGCCGTCCGGTCCGGCCGGCGCCGCGCCGCCGTCATCCGCGAGCCAGTGGCCGAACCACCGCAGCTGCATCGTGGTGAGGTCCTCGCGCAGGTCGAGCAGCAGGCCGCTCGCGCGCAGTCCGAAGTCGACCTCCCCGACGACGTTCAGGAACATGCCGTGCGACCACGGGCCGACGACCAGGCGGGTCCCCTCGCGCGCCGCCTCGGTGGCGCCCTCCTCGCGCAGCGCGCGGTAGTGCTGGAGGTCGGCCGCGAGCAGCAGGTCGTGCCAGCCCGCGAGGATCAGCGCGGGCACGCGGACCCGGCCGTGGTCCGCGGAGACCGAGCGCGCGCGCGTGAAGTCGTCGCGCGTGGGATGGTCCATGATCTCGAAGAAGAAGGGGAGCAGCGCGGGATCCTCCGGCCGCGCGGGCGGGAACGTCCGCAGGGGGCGGTGCCGGGTCCACCGGTCGAAGCCGTCGATGTCGCCGGCGAGGCGCACGAGCGACGGGACCAGGTCCGGCGTGCCGCGGTGGGCGCGGAGTACCGCCGCCAGTCCGATCGACTGCAGCGACCACATGACGAGCGTTCCGAGCAGGAAGGCGCCGCCGCGCCACAGGTGGTCGGCGGCGGAGTCGTTGGGCGCGGTGGTCGCGGAGATCGCGCCCAGCGCGGGCGGCGAGGCGGCCGCCGCGTGCCACGCGGCCGCGCCGGCGTACGAGACGCCGTGGGCGCCGACGCGGCCGTTGCCGTGGGGCAGCGCCGACGCCCACCGCACCGCGTCGTGGCCGTCGGCGCGCTCGTCGCGGTAGGGCGAGAAGGGGCCGCCGTCCGACGCGAACCGGCCCCGCACGTCCTGCGTCACGACGACGAACCCGGCGGCCGCGGCTCGCACCGGATCGAGCGTCAGAGCGGTCAGCGCCCACTGCTCCTTGTTGTACGGCGTGCGCTGGAGCAGCACGGGACGGCGGCCGTCGCCGGCCGGCCGGTAGACGTCCGCCCGCAGCAGCGTGCCGTCGCGCATGCGCGCGGCGACGTTCTTCTCGACGATGACGTCGCTGATGCCGCCACCCTAGACCGCGATGCGGTCGGGAGCGCCGGGTCGGCGTTGCCGCGCTTGGCCCCCGGCGAAGGGCGCGCACGGGATGCCGCCCGCGATGAACGCCGCAGCCCGAACCCTCGCGGTGGGGCCTCGCGGTCGTGCCGGCGATCCACGTGCTCGCGCCGTCCTCGCCCGTCGACGACACCGACGAGCGCCGCCATCTCGCCTACGAGCTCCGCGTCGAGAACGACGCCGGGGCGCGCGGGCGCGCGCTACGCGCTTTACGCCCACGTCCGGCCTCGCAGCATCCGCGTGGCCGTGGGCGACGTCGTGCGCGTGGGCGACACGCCGCGGCTCGTGGGGAACAGCGGCAACTCGAGCGAGCCGCAGCTTGCACTTCCACGTCATGGACCGCTCGTCGCCGCTCGCGGCGAACGGGCGCCCGTACGTCCTCGCGGCCTTCCGCGTGGACGGGCACCCACGCGGCTTCGAGCGCGGCGCGCGGCGCGTCGTGCCGGCGCGCCCGCCGCTCGGCCGCAGGCGCGAGCTGCCGCTCGGCGGCGACATCGTCCGCTCCCCTGACGCGCCCCAGGGTCGTCGGAGGGCGCGGTCCGCGCGCGCCCGCGGCGACTTGACACGCGCCGGAAACCGCGCAACTGTGTCCTGCGCAAAGGAGCAGCGGGGCGCTCATCTGAGCGAAAAGCGCTTCCGTGCGCCGTCCGACCGAGGGGAGAGAGATGGCGGAGATCGGGCTCCAGCAGGTGACCAAGCGGTACCCCGACGGCACCGAAGGGGTGAAGCGGCTGGACCTGGAGATCGCGGACGGCGAGTTCATGATCCTCGTCGGCCCGTCGGGCTGCGGGAAATCCACCGCCCTGCGGATGGTCGCCGGCCTGGAGGACATCACCGAGGGCGAGCTGCTGATCGGCGGCAAGCGCGTCAACGACGTCGCGCCGAAGGACCGCGACATCGCGATGGTCTTCCAGAACTACGCGCTGTACCCGCACATGACGGTGCGCGAGAACATGGGCTACGCGCTGAAGAAGCGCAAGACGCCGAAGGAGGAGATCGACCGCAAGGTCACGGAGACCGCGGAGATCCTCGATCTCACGGAGCACCTCGACCGCAAGCCGGGGCACATGTCCGGCGGCCAGCGGCAGCGCGTCGCGATGGGGCGCGCGATCGTCCGCGAGCCGCAGGCGTTTCTGATGGACGAGCCGCTCTCCAACCTCGACGCGAAGCTCCGCGTGCAGATGCGCGGTGAGGTCGCCCGCCTGCAGAAGCGCCTGGGCACCACGACGCTCTACGTCACGCACGACCAGACGGAGGCGATGACGCTCGGCGACCGCGTCGCGGTGATGCGCGGCGGCCTCCTCCAGCAGGTCGGCCCGCCCAAGGAGCTCTACGCGGATCCGGTCAACCTGTTCGTCGCCGGCTTCATCGGCTCGCCGGCGATGAACTTCGTCAGCGCCCGGATCGAGGACGACACGCTGCGCCTGCCGATCGGCGACGTGCCGCTCGAGGGGCGCCTGCGCGAGCGGCTGCAGCGCGACGGCAAGGAACGCGACGTGATCGCGGGCATGCGCCCCGAGCACTTCGAGGACGCGCGCTTCGCCCGCGACGTCGAGCGGCCGCTGCAGTTCCGCACCCGGATCGACGTCGTCGAGGAGATGGGCTCGGAGCACTACGCGTTCTTCGCGATGCACGCCCACGCCGTGCATTCGCAGGACCTCGAGGAGCTCGAGCAGGACGCCGGGGCGTCCGCGCTCGGCGCCGGCGGAGACGAGACGGTCGCCGTCGCGCGCCTCAACGCGGACAGCGACGCGCACGCCGGCGCGGAAGCCGACCTCGTGCTCGACACGGACAAGATCACCGTCTTCGCCACGGACGGGCGCAACCTGATGCGGGCCGGCCGATGACCGGGCTCACGCGCCGCGAGGTGATGGTCCGGGCGGGGGCGGGCGCCGCCGCGCTCGCGCTGCCGGGCGCGCTGTCGGCGTGCGGCGGCTCCGACGAGGGGCCGACGCCGGTTCCCGGCGACGAGTGGCGGCAGTTCGCCGGGACGACGCTCAACTTCATCTCCGAGAACACCGCGCCGACGTCGGCCATCGCCGCCAACGTCAAGCCGTTCACCGACCTCACGGGGATCGAGATCAAGTTCTCCCAGCTCGAGCTGTCGGCGCTCGTGCAGAAGGTGGCGCTCGACTTCGCCTCGGGCATCGGCTCCTACGACGTCATCTACGCCGACCCCTACCAGGTGCTCGCGCCGTATCACGCGGCGCTGGCCGAGCTGACCGCGTTCAACGAGGACCCGAACCTCCCGAAGATCCAGGACCTCGGCGACTTCATCCCGACGCAGCTCGACGCGGCGGGCCGCTTCGTGGATCGCGAGCGGCTCTACGCGCTGCCGTACGACGCCCCGACGCTGATCTGGATGTACCGGAAGGACATCTTCGAGAAGCACCGTGGCCGGATGCAGGACGACCTGGGGTTCGATCCCATGCCGAACGACCGGTCGACGTGGCAGCAGTTCTACGAGATCTCCGACTGGATCCGCAAGAACGCGAAGGACGACGTGCCCTACGGCTCCGGCCATCAGGCCAAGCAGCACGACTCGCTGATGAACGACTTCTCGAACGTGCTGTGGGCCTACGGCGGCGACTACTTCGACAACGGGACGGACGTCGGCCGGTACGGGTCGGACGCGCCGGGCGAGCCGCTGCTCGACCGCCCCGAGTCGATCGAGGGCGCCGAGATGTACCGCAGGCTCGTCTCGATCGCCCATCCGGCGAGCACGGGCTGGGACTGGACCGGCCTGGCCGAGGCGTTCATGGCCGGCCAGCTCGCGATGGCGGCGGAATGGCACGAGTTCGCCGCCGGCATCGAGTCGTCGAAGATCGCCGGCAAGGTCGGCTACGCGCGCCTCCCGCGCGGGCCGAAGCGCAGCGCGAACATGTACGGCGGCACCGGCATCGGGATCAACGGGGTCGCGCCGGAGAACCAGCAGAAGGCGGCGTGGCTGTTCGTCAACTGGGCCACCTCGCCCGAGACGCAGCTCTCGAACCTCAAGAGCGAGGTCGGCGGCGGGACGCCCACGCGCGAGTCGATCTACGAGCTGCCCGAGGTCAAGGCGGCGCGCAAGCCGCCGTCGGACATGCCGAACGTGCTCACCACGGACGCCGTGTTCGAGGCCTGGCAGCCCGAGAACATCGGGCTGCGGCCGAAGATCGCCGCGTGGAACGAGTGCGACACGGTCATCTTCACCGAGCTCTCGAAGATGCTCGCCGGGTCGCAGTCGCCCGAGTCGTGCATGCGCAACGCCAAGGACGGCTTCGAGAGCGCCATCGAGCGGGCCGAGGCCCTGAGGAAGCAGTGATGGCCGTCACGACGCAGAAGGCCCCGCCCGCCACGGAGGCCCGCCACCGGCGGCCGCTCCGGCAGCGCGGGCTCTCCTTCGAGGGCAAGATGCTCGCCCCGGCGCTCGGCGTGCTCGCCGCGGTGTCGATCTTCCCCTTCATCTACATCATCGCCATGAGCCTCTCGCTCGTGGGGCTCATCGGCGGCATCTCGTTCGACTGGGTCGGGCTGGACAACTGGACGCGGCTGTTCTCGGACGGCGCCGTGTGGGCGAGCTGGCTTCGCTCCGTGGTGTTCTTCGTCCTCACCGTCGGGCTGGAGATGCTGTTCGGCATCGGGATCGCCCTCGCGATCTACGAGACGCGGCGCGGGCGCAACGTCGTCACGTCGCTGGTGCTCATGCCGATGTTCATGGCCCCGGTCATCGTGGGGCTGCTCGGCCGCTTCCTCACCGACTCGACGTACGGCCTCTACGCCTGGGCGCTCGACGAGATCGGGATCTACAACGGCGACATCCTCGGCAACACGACGTCGGCGTTCCTCGCGGTGACGCTGATGGACGTGTGGGAGTGGACGCCGCTCGTCGCGCTCATCGTGCTCGCCGGGCTGACGTCGATGCCGCGGCAGGTGCTCGAGGCGGCCGAGATGGACGGCGCGAGCTACTGGTCGCGATTGCGCGACATCGTGCTGCCGATGATCTCCGGCGTGATCATCGTGGCCCTGCTGATCCGCTCGATGGACGCGATCCGCTACTTCGACATCATCACCAACACGACGAACGGCGGGCCGGCGGACGCGACGAAGATCGTCCCGATCCGCCTCTACGAGACGGCCTTCCGCTTCTTCGACCTCGGCTACGCGGCCGCCATCGGGCTCTCGATGCTCGCGGTCACGATCATCATGGCCAACCTGTTCCTGCGCATCCTCAAGCAGAGGGGGCTCGCACGATGACACCCTCGCGCGGTGGCGTGGGAAGCCGGATCGGGCTTCCCGTCGTCCTCGGCGTCGTCCTGCTGTGGACCGTCGTCCCGCTGGCGTGGATGGTGCTGTCCTCCTTCAAGCCGGCGGACGAGCTGACGGCGACGACGCCGACGCTCTCGTTCACCCCGACGCTCGATCACTACGACGCGCTGTTCTCGGGCGGCAACAACATCGGGCCGTACATCCGCAACTCGCTCGTCGCCGCCGGCGTGTCGACGGTGATCGCGGTGACGCTCGGCTGCCTCGCCGGCTACGGCCTCGCGCGCAGCCGGTTCCGCGGGAAGGACCACGTGGCGTTCTGGATCATCTCCCAGCGCATGGCGCCGATCGCGGCGGTGATCCTGCCGCTGTTCGTGATCTTCCGCTTCACCGGCCTGCTCGGGTCGACATGGGGGCTGATCGTGGCGTACCTGACGTTCAACCTGCCGTTCGCGATCTGGATCATGAACGCGTTCTTCGCCGAGCTGAACCCGTCGCTGGAGGAGGCGGCGATGATCGACGGGGCGTCGCGCTGGTCGGCGTTCCGCGACGTCGCGCTGCCGCTCGTGCTGCCCGGCATCGCCACGACGGCGATCCTGTGCCTCGTCTTCTCCTGGAACGACTACGCGTTCGCGGTCACCTTCTCCGGGCCCGACAGCCAGACGCTGCCGATCGCGGCCTCACAGCTCGTGACGCAGACGTCGATCGACTGGGGGCAGCTGACCGCGATCGGGACGATCGTGGTCGCGCCGATGATCCTCGTCGGGCTGATCGTGCGGAAGTGGCTGGTGACCGGCCTCACGCTCGGGGCGGTCACGGGCGAATGACGCTCAGGGGCGCTCGAGCAGCGCGCGCGCCATCGGCGCGTGCGTGACGAGGCTGGTGACGAAGCCGCCGCGGAGCGCGGCCTGCACCGCGGCGGCCTTCGCCGGCCCGTAGACGATCGCGATGACCTCGGGGACGGCGCGCAGCCGGTCGGCGTCGATGGCGATCAGCCGCTCGGTGACCGACGTGGTCACGGGCGTGCCGCGCTCGTCGAGCTGGATCCCGGAAAGCTCGCTGCGCACCCCGCGGTCGTACATCGCGCGGCGCTCCTCCGCGGTGACGGCGTCGGCGACGGTCGACAGGCCCGCCTGCCACGCGCCGACGCCGACCACGGCCTTCGTCACCTCCGGGAACCGCCGCGTCGCGCGGACGACCTCCGGCTGCGTGCGGAGCGCCCGCGCGGTCGCCGCGTCGGGGAGGAACATCGGCGCGTAGTAGACGTAGGCTGCGCCGCCGGAGACGCGCGCGATGTCGCGCACGAGCTCGACCGGGCTCTCGAGGTCCGGCACCGGCATCGCGCCCGTGAGCTGGACCACGTCGCAGCGGGCGAGCCGCGTGATCGCTCCCCGCAGCGCCATCACCGACCGCGCCCACGCCATGCCGAGGACGTCCCCGGGCTCGACGACCTCCGCCAGGAGGTCCGCCGCGGCGCGCCCGAGGGTCCGGCGCAGGAGCGGCTCGTCGTCCTCCGGGCCGTCGACGACGACGCAGTGGCGCAGGGCGTACGCCGTGCTGAGACGCACGGAGAGGTCGAGGTCGATCTGCCCGGGGGATTCGATCTCGATGCGCACGATGCCGGCGGCCCGCGCCTGCTCGAGCAGCCGGGCGACCTTGAAGCGGCTCAGCCCGAGCTCCGCGGCGATGTCGCTCTTCGTCGCCTCGTCGACGTAGTAGCGGCGGGCGACGGTGGCCATCAGGACGAGCGCGGCCGGGCCCGCGGCGGCGTCCTGCCTCATTCCGCTGACTCCGTGCGCTGAACCATCCGTTTCCAAGTGCCGCGAGCGGCGAGTCGTGCCGTGGAGCGGTCCCCGCTCGGACGAGTGGCTGCGCTCTCAGATGAGCAGTGTGCCGCATGCGCGCGCGCTTCGCAGCGAACCACGCGCCGACGCTGCCGCGCCAGGTTCCCGCAGTCGCCTCGCGGAGCGGTCGGGTCCCGGTAGCCGTGTGACGTCACGACGGGTCCGCGGTGCGCGCCTCGGAGGAGGACCCGCCGTACCTCGTCCCGTGCGAGCAGGGCGGCGGCGAGGCGGTCAGCGGTCAAGCGCCGCTGAGCCGGCCGTTCAGCCGCGCGCGGGCATGACCGCGCGCAGCCGGGCGGCCACGGCGGGCAGCGCGTCCTCCGGCTCGCCGTGCAGGCGGCACTCGAGCGCAAGGTCGCCGTCGTAGCCGACGCCGGCGAGCGTCGCCAGGACGGCGCCCCAGTCGACGTGCCCGGCGAACGGCTGGCCCCGGTTGGAGTCGGAGAGGTGGACGTGGGCGAGCCGGCGGGCGCCGTCGCGCAGGGCCTGCAGGGGGTCGGCCTCCTCGATGTTCATGTGGTACAGGTCCGCCATCACTCGCACGGAGTCCAGGCCGACCGCCTCCGCGAGCTCGACGGCCTGCTCCACGCGGTTGAGCATGTGGTCCTCGTAGCGGTTGAGCGGCTCGAGCAGGACGAGCGTGCCCTCGCGCGCCGCGTGCTCGCCGAGCTCCGCCAGCGCGGCGACGAGGACCTCGCGATCCTCCTCGGGCGAGCGAGGGCGCTCGTACGGCGGCAGGGAGGTGGTGTGGACGCCGTAGGACGCGGGCGTGATCGCGCCGGTCCCGCCGACCTCAGAGATGCCGGAGAGCAGCTCCTTCATGCTCGCGATCGCGCGCGCCCGCCGCTCCGGGTCGACGTCGCCGATGAACGGGCCGCCCTGGATGCAGACGGTGCCCATCGGCACGCCGGCCCGGTGCGCGTCGCGCAGCTCCCGGGCGCGCGCCCGGAAGGCGCCGTCCCCGGTCCCGAGGAGCTCGATGCCGTCCCAGCCGGCGCCCTCGAGGAAGCGCCACTTGTCGAGCAGCGTCTCGCCCGGCGGGTGGCGTTCCTGGCAGGTGAGCCTCACGCGGCGCTTTCGCCCGTGAAGTCGAGCACGACCTGCACGGCGCTCGCCGGCTCCTCGTCGAGCAGGCGGAACGCCTCGGCGGCGCGCTCGTAGGGCAGCACGTGCGACACGAGCGCGCCGAGGTCGACGCGGCGGGCGGCAGCCAGGCCCATCACCGTCCGCTCGAGTCGCGCGAGGTCCCAGCGGTGCGCCAGGTCCGGGCGCACGCCGGAGATCTGGGAGCAGACGATGCCGATGCGGTTGTGGTGGAACTCCTCCCCGAGGTACAGGCCCCGCGCCTCGCCCTGGAAGAAGCCGCACGCCACGACGCGCGAGTTGTAAGCCGTGGCGCGGATCGCCTGGTGCAGCGCGGCGTGGCTGCCGCTGATCTCGATCGAGACGTCGGCCCCGCGGCCGGCGGTGATCGCCTTCACCGCCTCGCCGGCGTCCTCGCGGGTGACGTCCACGACATGCTCGGCGCCGAGCCGCCGTGCCAGCTCGAGTCGCGCGGGGATGGCGTCCACGGCGATGACGGACGCGCCGTTGAGCCGCGCGAGCTGGGTGGCGATCAGCCCGGGCACGCCCTGCCCGAAGACGGCGACGTGCTCGCCGACGTGGATGTCGGCGTCCAGGACGCCGTTGAGCGCTATCGCCCCGATGCGCGAGAAGACGCCCGCGATCGGCTCCAAGCCGTCGGGCATGCGCCCCCGGGCGCGATCCTCGGGCAGCACCGCGCGCGAGCGGTGACCCCAGGTGCCGTAGACGAGGTCGCCGACGGCCGCGGCGCGGACGTCGGGACCGACCTCGACCACCCGGCCGCATTCCTCGTAGCCCCAGCCCTCGACCGGATAGCTGAGCGTCGGACCGGTGCCGTCCACGAACAGCCGGCGGCCGCCCTCCCAGCGCTTGGCCATGTACGGGTTGGACCCGCGGTAGGCGGTGAGCTCCGTGCCCGCCGAGATGCCGGAGTAGAGCGTCTCCACGCGCACCTCGCGCGGCCCGAGGGGCGGATCCGGCCCGTCCGCGAGGGCGACCTCGCGCGGGCCGGTGAACTGGACGACCGACGCCACTGCTCAGCCCTTGACGGCGCCGCTCGTGAGGCCGCGGACAAAGTTCTTCTGGAAGATCAGGAACAGGACGACGACCGGCGCGCTCATGATCAGCGCGGCGGACGCGGCCAGCTCCGTCTCCTGCGTGCGCCCGCTGGTGAACTGGTAGAGGCCCGTCGCCAGCGTCGAGTTCTCCTCGCCCGGGAGGTAGATGAGCGGCACGATGAAGGTGTTCCAAGCGCGCAGGAACGCGAGGATCGCCAGCACCGCCGCGCCCGGCAGCGCGAGCGGCAGCATCACGCTCCGGAACACCCGCCACTCGCCGGCCCCGTCGACGCGCGCCGCGTTGCCCAGGTCCTTCGGGAGGTCCTGGAAGAACGAGCGCATCAGGAAGATGCCGATCGGAAGGCCCGCCTCCGCCGCGCCGGCGATGCTGGGGAGGATCACCGCGGAGAAGTTCCCGAGCATCCCGAACGTGCGCAGCTCGTAGTAGAGCGGGACCATGTACGAGAAGAACGGGATCATCAGCCCCAGCGTGAACAGGTAGAACAGGAGGTTCTTGAACGGGAAGTCGAGCATCGCGAAGGCGTAGCCGGCGATGGTCGACAGCGCCACGACGCCGATCACGGTCGGCACGGTGATGTAGACCGTGTTCAGGAAGTAGTCGCCGAACTGCCCGAGCGTCCACGCGTCGGCGATGTTCTGGAAGCGGAAGTCGGTGAACAGCCCGTACGGGTTCTGCGCCAGCTCGAACGGGTCCTTGAGGGCCGTCGAGAGGATCAGCAGCACGGGGTAGATGACGATCGCGGCGGCGATCACGAGGACCGCCGACCGCAGCGTCGTGG
Organism: Solirubrobacteraceae bacterium; assembly: GCA_035563395.1. Classification (GTDB taxonomy): domain Bacteria; phylum Actinomycetota; class Thermoleophilia; order Solirubrobacterales; family Solirubrobacteraceae; genus DASQMT01. Next base: position 10,565 of record DATMVH010000224.1, on the reverse strand, counting down.
GGAGCACCCGGCGGCGGAAGCGGCCGCGCGGCGCGCGCCCGCTCGGCCGGCGGGCGGTGACGGTGGCGCTAGTCATTCGCGTACCTCCGCTCCCGCAGGCGGATGAAGACGACCGCGGTGACGAGCGTCAGCAGGGTCATGATCATCGACAGGGCGGCGCCGTAACCGACCCGGTTCTGCTCGAAGGCCTGGTTGTACGTGTAGGTGCCCAGCAGCTCGGACGAGATCCCGGGCCCGCCCTGGGTCATGATGAACACGATGTCGAACACGCTGAACGCGCCGATCAGCGTGACGGCGGTGACCATCGTGAGCACCGGCGCGATGCCCGGGAGGATCACGTACCACGCGCGCTGGCGCCAGTTGGCGCCGTCGATCTTCGCGGCGTCCACCTGGCTCATGTCCAGGTTCTGCAGCCCCGCCAGCAGCACGACCACGACGAAGCCGACCGTGCCCCAGATGGCCACGGCCAGCACGGCGATCAGCGCCGTGTCGGGATCGCCGAGCCACGCCTTGGTCAGCGACTCGAGCCCGAACGTCTCCAGCCCGGAGTTGAGCACCCCGTTCACCGGGTTGTAGATCCACTGCCACACGGTCGCGCTGACGACGGTGGGGAGGATGAACGGGATGAAGAACAGCGTCCGGAAGAACAGGATGAAGCGCGAGTTCTCCCACAGCAGGACGGCGAGGACGAACCCGATGACGATCGGCGCGATGGTCCCCAGGACGGCCCAGATCGCGTTGTGCTCCAGCGACTCCCACATACGGGAGTCGCCCAGCGCCTCGATGTAGTTGCCGAGGCCCACCCATTCCTTCGCCCCCGAGGCGCCGTCCCACTCGGTGAGGCTGTAGTAGATCGACCCGAAGAACGGATAGATCATGAAGACGGCGTAGAGGAGCAGCGGCGGCAGGACGAACATCGCCGCGAGCCGCTGCTGGTCCTTGCGGAACGTCGTCACGGACGGGGCCCGTGACGCGCGCCGCGCGCGCGCACGGGCCCTCCTGCCCGCGAGGGTGCCGCCGGTGCCGGTGGCCATGGCTCAGCCCCTTGTCGCCCGGGCCGCGCCCGTCAGCGCTGGAGGATGTCGCCGGCCTTCTTGGCCTCCGCCCACGCCGCCTGGAGCCGCTGCGCCTGCTCCTCCGGCGAGCGGCTGCCGTTGAGCACCTCCTGGAAGCCGGTGAACATCACCTCGTTGAAGTTCGCCGGCGTGAGGACGTCGACGTTGTAGCCGAAGGACTCGGCGTCCTCGGAGTCCTCCAGGTCGGTGAGGACCTGCCGGAACAGGGGCGTGACGTCGAGAGCGCTCGTGTCGACCGGGAACGCGGGGATGCTGTTGAAGGTCTCGATCTGCCGCTTGGCCGTCTCCTCGGAGAGCAGCCAGTCCAGGAACTCGTACGCCGCCTGCTTGTTCTTCGACTTCGCGCTGACGAACAGGCCGTTGCCGACGCCCGCCGGAGGCGCGATGCGCGAGCCGTCGATCGACGGGAACGGGAAGAAGCCGACCTCGAACGGCGCCTTCTGCGCGATGTCGGAGATGAGCCACGTCCCCGTCGGGACCATGGCGGCCTTCTGCTGGTAGAAGAGCGCGTTGCCGGAGTCGTAGTCGAGGCCGTTCACGCCGCGCGGGAAGTACCCCCTGTCCTCGAACTGGCGGAAGTAGACGTCGATGCCCTTGACCACGTCGGGGGAGTCCCACGCGCCGTTGCCGTAGAGGATGCGGTCCAGCCCCTCGCGGCCGAGCAGGTTGCTCACCATCATCGAGAACTGATGACCCGCCGGCCACTGCTCCTTGTTGGCGAAGGCCAGCGGCGTGATCCCGCGCTGCTTCAGCTGGTCGGCGATCCGCTCGAACTCCTCGAGCGTCTCCGGCGGCTGGACGCCCATCTCGTCGAAGAGCTGCTTGTTGTAGAAGATCCCGACTTCCTCGACCTGCTCCGGGATGCCGTACGTCTTGCCCCCGTAGGTCGCCCGTGCCCGGGCCCAGTCGTAGATGCTCCACCCGTACTTGTCATAGGCGCCGTCGAGCGGCTCGACCAGTCCCGCCTTCGCGAGGACGCCGCCGAACCCGGGACCCGTGTCGTAGCTGAAGACGTCGGGTGGCTTGTTGGAGTTGAGGCGGGTCTTGATGACCGTGCGGATCTGCTCCACCGGCATCGACTCGCGATTCACCTCGACCGTGTCGCTCTGCTCGTTGAAGGAGTCGACGAGGTCGCGCGCCGCCGCCTCCAGCCGCGTGCTCTCCTGCTGACCGACGAGGTACGTGATCTGCGTCTTCTCACCGCCGCCGCTGCCGCCGCCGCCGTCGTCCCCGCCGCAGCCGACGACGACCATCGCGGCGACGACCGCGAGCAGCGCCGCAACCTTCGATGCCCTGTGATGGTGCACTTCTCTCCTCCTGGACCGGCTTTGGCGGGAGACGCTGGGGATTCGGCGGGAGACGGTGGGGCGGCGACTGGGCCCGGGGCCTTGACTGACGAGCCGCCCTATCTCCTTCACGAGGACAGATTACAGACCGCGGCGGGCGTTGTGGACCTTTTCGTCCACTGGCGCTCAGGCGGGTGGCGCGCCGCGCCCCAGCTCGCGCATCGCGTGGGCGAGCGGCGGGTTGGCGTACGCGCGCGACGTCTCGAGGCCGGTCAGCACGCGGGCGCGCTCTTCCTCCGGCTTGTCCTGCGACAGCTTCGCCTCCGCGTGCCACTCCTGCGCATGCAGGCGGAAGGCGACCACCTCGTCGGCCATCTCGCGCGCGGTCTCGCCCATCCGGTCGAGCGACCACGGGTGCTCGACGGCCGACTCGAAGTGCTCGACGGTGCGCCGGAGCACCGGCATCGCGTCGTCGAACAGCTCGGGCGTCCCGCGCACGTGGAGCGTGACGTGGTTCCAGGTGGGGATCGTGTCGTCCTCGTACCAGCTCGCCGACACGTAGCCGTGCGGCCCCTGGACGATGATCAGCACCGGTCCGCCGAGCGCCCGGGACACCGGATCGGCGCGCGCCACGTGACCCAGGAGCGCGAGGTCGCCGGCCTCCTCGTCGACAAGGACCGGCATGTGCGTCGCCCGCAGGTCGGCGGTGACGATGGTGGCGAACGGGTGCGCGCGCACCACGGAGCGCGCCGTCCGCGGGTCGCTGATCCGGAACGCCTCGTTGATGTGCACGACCCAACGCTACCGGGGCCTCGCGCGAGCCCGGGAGGCTCGCGCGAGGCCGAGCGGGCCGGCGCGCCTGCTACTGCCGGCCGAGCAGGCCGCCGAGGGCGCGGCCGACGAGCTCCACCCGGTCGGCGTCCGTGGCGAGCTGCTCGAGGCCGAAGCCCAGCAGCAGCGTGTCGGCGGTCGCCGTGCCGGCGTAGAAGTTCAGCAGCCGGCCGCCGATCTGCCAGTTCGTCGCGTTCGGCGGGCTGCCGGCGGGCGGACCGCCCGGCGTCCAGATGCTCGTCTCGCCCTCGAACCCGTCCGCGGCGACTACGGCGTCGTTCACGAGGACGTGCGTGTCGTCGACGAACGCGCCCACGCCGCCGGACGCCGGGTCGGTGACGTAGCTGATCGACAGCTCGACCGGGCCGCCGAGGAAGGGCGCGAGGTCGACCGCGACGGTCTGCCACCCGTCCGTGGAGGCGGTGAACGCGTTCCAGGTCCCCGACGTCCCCGCCCCCGTGCACGGCTCGCCGCCCAGGTAGTGGCGCAGGAACGGGTGCATCTCGAGCAGGAAGCCCTGGTCCGTGCACTCCGGCGGCGGGGCCGTCGTCGTGCCGCCCTCGAGGTCGGGCAGCGTGGTCCAGTCCTCCACGCCGGCGGTCCGCGCCTCGACGATCACACTGTCGTAGCCCGGCTCCGTGTTGATGGAGAGCGCGAACCGGAGCTGCGCGCTCGCGGCGCCGGTCAGGTCGACCGTCGTGGTCAGCCGCGCGTAGGTGGCGTCCGCGTGCAGCAGGCCGGCGTACCGCTCGCCCTCGACCGGGGCGAACGGGCCGCCGCCCGAGGTCTCCGGGTACCGCGCCACCCCGGCGCTCGCGAACTGCGGGAACCGGTCGGGCGGCAGCACCTCGCTCGTCGGCTGGAACGCCCCGGCCTCGTCGAGCGGGTTGTCGCCCTCCACGACCGGACCGCCGAGCGCGGCCTCGAAGCCGGCGAGCGGCTCGGCGATCCCGGTGACGGACGCCGGGTCGGGCACGTCCACCCGCGCGAAGCCGCCGAGGTAGTACTGGCGGAAGTCGTCCGCGAGCAGCAGGCAGTCGTCGAAGAAGCTCGCGGTGATGACGCACTCGGCCGTCGGGTCGCCGTTGATGGCGTAGTACAGGCCGCCGACCGCGTCGCCGACGCCGGCCAGGCCGGAGTACTGCGCGGTCTCCCCGGCGTGCACGAGCTTGCCGCCCTCGTTGAGGAAGTCGCGCACCGCCATCGTGAGGTACTGCTGGCGCTCGGCGACGCCGATGTCGGGCAGCTCGCCGAACGGGGTGGCGATGAGCTCGTCCTCCGGGTCCTGCGTGATGCGGTTGTCGCCGAGGTACCAGAGGACCGCGTCGTAGTGGCTGAGCACGCCGAGGTCGTGCGGGACGCCCTGGGCGTCGACGTCCCAGACGTCGGCGTCGTAGCCGGCGGCGCGGAGCGCCGCGACGTGCGCGTCCGCGTACCTCGGCGCGTTCGTGCCCGGCGGATACGTGGGGTTGACGCCGGTGTAGTCCTCGTTCGCGATGACGAGGACGCGCGCCTCGGTGTCGCGCGCGGCGGTGTAGGTGAAGCGCGAGCTCTCGACCCTGCCCACGCCGCGCTTGCGTGCCGTGAACCAGACTTCGACCCGATCGCCCGGTTCGGTGCCCCGCACGCGGCCCCGCAGCTCCGCGTAGATCACGTTGTTCTCGTCGCCGTAGCGTTCGCCGCCACGCCACTCCGACACGGACGCGCGGCGCGTCCGCCCGCCGTCGATGCGGTAGTTCAGGCGGACCTTGCGCAGCGAGCGCTTGGCGACGACGGCGACCGTCTGCGAGGCGCCGTACGAGACGTCGAAGGAGTCGACGCGGAAGTCCTCGGCCGCCCGCCCGACGACGGACACCGGGTTCTCCGGATCGGAGGCGGACTCCGCCACGGACAGCGCGAAGGGGATGTTCTTCTCGAACTCCGCCTGGATCAGCGCCTCGTCGTCGGGGAACTCGAACACGCTGCCGCAGGCGTCGGGCTCCCACTGGTCGTCGGGGTTCGCGGCGGAGGCCGCCGCGCACGTCGACATCTCCGGGGTGAACCCGAGCGTCCGGTAGGACTCGGTGATGTGCGTGTCCGTGTCGCCGTTGGTCGTGTAAAGCTCGGCGGAGATGTCGGGGTCGTAGCCGGGCACGGCTGGAGCGGCGTCGTCGCCGGCCATCGCCTCGTACAGGACGTCGTCCGGGCCGGGAGTGGAGACCTGCCATCCGGTGCCGTAGAGGAGCAGCTCCGCCGCGGAGTGGTAGTTGACGAGGAACTCGAAGCCGACCCGGCGGGCGAGCGCGTCGAGCGCCTGGGTCTCGGGCTCCGAGGCGGGGGCGGGCCCGCGGTAGGTCTCGCTCGACGGCGCCGGCGAGGAGCCCTCGTTGTCGTAGCCCCAGCGGGTCGGGAAGTTGCGGTTCAGGTCGACGCCGTCGCCCGCGGCGATCCGGCCGTCGCCGTTGTTGTCGCGGAGGTTCTTGCGCCACAGGCGCTGGCCCGGCTCGAACGTCCAGTCGTAGCCGTCGGGGTTGGCGACCGGCAGGAACCACAGCTCGTTCTCGCGCAGGAGCCGCGTGATCGTCGCATCGCTCCCGTAGCCGTCGACGAAGTGGTGCATGAGGCGGCGCACCATCTCCGGGGTGATCCACTCGCGCGCGTGCTGCGCGCCGAGGTACAGGACCGCAGGCTTGCGGCCGTCGCCGAGCGTGGCGGCGTTCTCGCTCACCTTCAGCGCGACGATGTCCTTACCGTTCACGCTCTGACCGATCGAAACGAGCTTGGCGATGCGGGGATGGGCCGCCGCGACCTGCTCGAACTCCTCCTTGATGCCGCCCGGCCCGCTGTAGCGGCGGAAGACCGTGAGGCCGCCCACCTGCTTCGTCGCGCGGCGGGCGACGCTCGTCCCGCCGATGCGCTTGAGCCGCAGCGCGAGCCCGCTGCGCCGCAGTGCCGCGGCCTGCCGGCCGGTGAGGATGGTCTCCACGCGGACGCCGGCCTTCGCCCCCTCGCCGGCCGCCGACACGCGCAGCTCGTGCCGGTCGATGCCGAGCTCCACGAGTGACTTGAGCCGGTCTCGCGCGATGACGCCGGTGTAGACGTCGAGGCGGGCCTGGGGCGTGTCGACGGGTGTCGGCGCGGCGCTCGCCGCGCTCGCGGGGACGACCGCGGCGAGCACGGAGACCGTCGCCGCGGTGCAGACGGACAGGCGCTTCACGATGACCCCCAATCGTCACTCCCTCCCGAAGCGCGGCAGTCTCACCAACCCGGGGCACGGTGTCAACGCGGGCACGCGGCGCGTCAGCAGGCCGGGCGCGGCGCGGCACGTCGTTCGCGAGTCCGCTATTACGGCCCTTCGCGGATCTCCACGTTTCCGGAGCGATCCATCTCGTGTATCTCATGCGCGTGCCGATCACCGCCGTGATCCTCGCCGCCGGACGCGGGACGCGCCTGCGCGCCGGCTGCAAGCCGCTGGCCATCGTGGGCGGGATGACCCTCCTGGAGCGGGCGGTCGGGACGGCGCGCGCCGCCGGCCTGCGCCGCATCGTGGTCGCCGTCGACTCGCTCGACGGGCCGGTGGCCGCCTTCTGCCGTACGCACCTGCCGGACGTCGAGGTCGCGTGGGCGCGGGACAGCGAGCGCGGCAACGGCGCGACGGTGCTCGCCGGGCTCGCGCACGCCGGCGGGCGCTGCCTCGTGATGATGGTCGACCACCTGCACGAGCCGGAGTCGCTGGAGCGGCTGCTCGCCGCCGACGGCGACCTCGTCTTCGCCGTCGACTCCCACGCGGGGTCGATCGACCTCGACGACGCGACGCTCGTCCGGCACGAGAACGGCGCCGTGGTCGACATCGCCAAGCGCCTCTCGGACTACGACGCCGTCGAGACGGGGCTCGCGCTGTGCTCGGCCGCCGAGGTCGTCGAGGTGGCGGGCTCGCTGCAGGGCGAGCTCGAGTTCAACCGCGTCAAGCGCGCGTGGCTCGACGCCGGGCGGCGGATCGGCACGGTGGACATCGACGGCGCGTACTGGGCGGACATCGACACGCCGCGGGAGCGCCGGCGCGCGATCGGCGAGCTGGTGGACCGGCACGGCGCCAAGCCGACGGACGGGCCGGTCGCGCGGGTGCTCAACCGCCCCGTGTCCCGCTTCGTGTCGCGCCGCCTGCTGGCCACGCGCATCGGCCCGAACCCCGTCACGATCGCGAATCTCGGCCTGCTGGTGCTCGCGGGCGTGCTGCTCGCCTTCGGGGCCGACCACGACGGCCTGCTGATCGCCGGCGGCGTCCTCGTACAGCTCGCCTCCGCCCTCGACGGCGTGGACGGCGAGCTCGCGCGCGTCGCCCACCGGCGCTCGGAGCTCGGCGCGGTGCTGGACGCGGTGTGCGACCGCTACGGCGACCTCGCGGTCTTCATCGGCGCGGCCATCGCCGCCGACACGACGGTCGCGTGGCTGTGGGCGCTCGCGGCCGTCGTCGCCAACTGGCAGCTCTCGTTCCTGCGCCGCGAGCACGAGCGGATAGCCGGCGCGCTGCCGCCGTCGCACGTGCGCTGGCAGTGGAGTCGCGACGTGCGGCTGCTCGTGCTCGCCGTCAGCTGCGTGGCCCTGCAGCCGCTGTGGGGCCTCGTCGCGGCGGCCGTGCTCGGCAACCTCGACGCCCTGCGCCGCCTCGTCGCCCTCATCCGCGCCGGGCGGCGCCACGACCGCGACGCCGCGCCCGCCGCATCCCTGGCCGAGAACGGCTAGGCCGCGAGGGCGGGCGCGCCGGCCGCGACTGCACGTCGCAGCGCGTGCGGCACGTCGCTCGTCACGGCGTCGAGCCCGAGGCCGAGCAGCGGGACGAGCGTCGCGGCGTGGTTGACCGTGCCCGTGCTGACGCTGAGTCCGGCTCCCTGCAGCGTCGTGACCAGCCGCGGGGTGAGGAGGAAGTGCTCGACGCAGACGCCGCGGAGGCCGATCCGGCGACCCCAGGCGGCGAGCGCCGGGATCTGGTAGGCCGCGATGATCACGAGCCGCGACCGGAAGCCGAGCCGGGTCGCCAGCTCGCACACGTCGGTCCAGAACGAGATGACCTCGACGCGGTCGCTCGCGGGGTGGTCGCGGAGCCGCTCGCACACGGCGCGGGTCGTGCGGCGGGCGAGCCCGGGGTCGGCGTGCGCCTTCACCTCGATCTGGAGGGCGACGCCGTCCGGCGCGCGGTCGAGCAGCTCGTCCAGCGTCAGCGGGCGCTCGCCGCTCGGCGTGCCGTCCGCGCCGAGCAGGCGTCCGGCGCGGATCTCCGCCGCGGAGCGCTCGTGCGCCCATCCCGCGAGCGTGGTGCCCGCCTCGAGCAGCGGGTCGTGGAGCAGCAGGAGCTCGCCGTCGGCCGTGAGGCAGCAGTCGGTCTCGAGGCCGTCGACAGGCTCGGCGAGCGTGCGGGCGAGCGCCGCGGCGGACGAGTCCGGGCCGTAGCCGCGGCCGAGGCGGTGGGCGTAGAGCGCCGGGAGCATCTCCCGGCACGGTACGAGCCGCGCTCGGCAGCGGCTGTTACCACCCCGCCACCGGGGTGTGAAGACGGTGTTGCGAATGGTGGACGGCCCGCGGCGGTCAGACCGCCGCCGGCTCCCGCACCTGGATCAGGCGGATGTGGTTGCCCGACGGGTCGCGGAAGGACGAATCGATGCCGTAGGGACGCTCCTCGGGCCGGTCGACGAACTCGACGCCGCGGTTCTCGAGCTCGGCATACGCGGCGTGGCAGTCGTCCGTGTTGAGGAAGATCGTTCCGGCGCCGCCCTTCGCGGTCAGGTCGGCGATCTGCTCGGACATCTCGGGCTCGAACACGGGCGGCCCCGGGATGGCCATCAGCGCGATGGCCACGTCGGGCTGTCCGGCCGGCCCGACGGTGAGCCAGCGGAAGTCGCCCAGCTCGGCCAGGGTCACGTCGGCGCGGACCTCGAAGCCGACCTTGCGGGTGTAAAACTCGAGCGCCTCGTCCTGGTCGTGGACCCAGAGCTGCGCGGTGGCGATGCGGATCACGGAAGGTCCTCCTTGGTCGCCGGGGTGGTCGCCGACGACGCTACGGCCGGACGCCGGCGCTGTCTTCTTCAAACGTGCGGCGTTGCGGGCGCGCGTACGCGCGGACGACGCACGCGGGAACCAGCGCCGAGCGGGCGGCGGGCGGGAACGCGGCGCGGTAGGCGGTCGGCGAGCGGCCGTAGGTGCGGGTGAAGCTGGTGGTGAAGGAGCCGACGCTCCGGAGCCCGACCGACATGCAGATGTCGGCCACGGAGCGGTCCGTGCTGCGCAGCAGCTCGGCGGCGCGCTGGAGCCGGCGCGTGAGGAGATAGGCGTGCGGCGACTCCCCGAACGCGCGGCGGAACTCGCGGCTGAAGTGTGCGCGCGACAGCCCGGCGGCGCGCGCGAGGTCGTCCACGCCGAGCGGCTCGAAGTACCGCGCGTCGGCGACGTCCTTGGCGCGCAGCAGGTGGCGGGCGGTCGGGACGAAGGCCATGCGCTTGCGAGTATCTCGCCGATTGACCGGTCGCGGGGCCGGGGATCAGCGTTCCGGTGAGCGCTCCCGTGGTCATCCAGTGCGCCGTGACCGGCTCGAGCCACCCGGACCCCGAGCGGCGGCCGAACGTCCCGCTGACCACGGAGGCGATCGTCGGCGAGGCGCTCGCCGCCTGGCGGGCCGGCGCCGCCGTCCTGCATCTCCACGCGCGCGAGAAGGACGGGACGCCGACGCAGGACGCCGGGCGCTTCCGGCTGCTCGTCGAGCGGCTGCGCGAGGCCGGCTGCGACGCGATCGTCAACCTGTCGACGGGCACCGCGGGCGGCCGGTCGGTGCGCGACGAGCGGCTCGCGCCGCTCGCGCTCGAGCCGGAGATGGCGAGCTTCGACTGCGGGTCGATCAACTTCGGCGAGCGCATCTTCGAGGGCGACGTGCCGTTCCTGCGGCGCATGGCCGAGGCGTTCCGCCGCACGGGCGCGCGGCCGGAGATCGAGTGCTTCGACACGGGACACGTCGGGCTCGCGCTGCAGTTGCGCGACGAGGGGCTGCTGGAGGACCCGCTGGTCGTGCAGTTCGTGCTCGGCGTGCCGGGCAGCGGGGTTCCGGCGACCGTCGCGCAGGTGGAGCACATGCGGCGGCTGCTGCCGCCGGGCGCGCAGTGGTCCGTGTGCGCGATCGGCGCCGCGCAGCTCCCGCTGAACGCGTACTGCATCCTCGCCGGGGGCCACGTGCGGACGGGGCTGGAGGACAACCTCTGGTTCCGCCGCGGCGAGCGCGCGACCAACGCGGCGCTGGTGGAGCGCGTCGTGCGGCTCGCGCGGGAGCTGGAGCGGCCGGCGGCGAGCCCCGGCGAGGCGCGCGAGATCCTGGCGGTCCGGGGGCGGGCCGCGGCCGCGGAGGGAGCGG
>DATMVH010000223.1:0-17824 GCA_035563395.1 Solirubrobacteraceae bacterium | reverse complement strand
GCCGGGGCCCCAGGCGTGGCGGCCGCGACCGCCGCGACCGCGGCCGCCTCCGGGCCCGCGGCCCGGACCCGGGCCGCGATGGTGGCCGCCCATGGCGGCGGTCCAGAGGGCCCGCCAGTCGATCTGCCCGCAGGGATCGTTGATGGCATGCGTGTGCATGCGACTCCTTGGTCGTGTGGTCTTCGATAGATAACGATATATCGTAAAACGCCCGCGTCGTCAAGCTTCCGCGCACCACGGGGCGGAAGGGCGGAACCGGGCCGGGCGGGCCCCGGGGGCCGCCGCGTCAGCGCTCGCCGGCCGGGACGGACTGATCGCCGAGCCTTCGATAGCGTCCGTCCCCCCGAACCCGAGCCGGAGGAGCCGCCTTGACGGTGCAGACCGACCAGCGCGCGCTGGACGAGCTGTGCGTGAACACGATCCGCACGCTGTCCATGGACGCCGTCCAGAAGGCGAACTCCGGGCACCCCGGGACGCCCATGGCGCTCGCGCCCGTCGCGTACCTCCTGTACACGCGGGTGATGGAGCACGCGCCCGCGGAGCCCGACTGGCCCGACCGCGACCGCTTCGTGCTGTCGGCCGGCCATGCGTCGATGCTGCTCTACTCGATCCTCCACCTGACCGGTTACGGCGTCTCGCTGGAGGACCTGAAGAACTTCCGCCAGCTCGGCTCGGCGACCGCCGGCCATCCCGAGTACGGCCACGCGCCGGGAATCGAGACCACCACCGGACCGCTCGGCCAGGGCATCTCCACGGCGGTCGGGATCGCGCTCGCGGAGCGCATGCTCGCCGCCCGCTTCAACCGCGACGGGCACGAGATCGTCGACCACTACACGTACTTCATCGCCTCGGACGGGGACATGATGGAGGGCGTCGCGAGCGAGGCCTCGTCGCTCGGCGGCCACCTCGGACTCGGCAGGCTGATCGGCTTCTACGACGACAACCACATCTCCATCGAGGGCGACACGGCGCTCTCCTTCTCCGAGGACGTCGGCGCGCGCTACGAGGCGTACGGGTGGCACGTCCAGAACCTCGGGGAGGACATCGGCCTCGACGCGCTGGAGGCCGCGGTCGGCGCCGCCAAGCAGGTCGAGGACCGCCCGAGCCTGATCGTCATCCGGACGCACATCGCGCCCGGCTCGCCGAACAAGCAGGACACCCACGAGGCGCACGGCGCGCCGCTCGGCGAGGATGAGATCCGGCTCACCAAGCAGAACTACGAGTGGCCGAGCGAGGAGCCGTTCTTCATCCCGGACGAGGCGCAGAGCCACTTCCGCCGCGCGGTCGAGCGCGGGCAGGAGGCGGTGGCGGCGTGGCGCGAGCGGTTCGACGCCTACCGCGAGGCCCACCCCGACGAGGCCGCCGAGTTCGAGCGGATGATGGCCCGGCGGCTGCCCGACGGCTTCGGCGGCGACGTCCCGAAGAAGGGCCCGGACGCGGGGATGATCGCCACGCGCAAGGCCTCGCAGGAGGTCATCCAGTGGGCCGCCGAGCGCGTGCCGGAGCTCGTCGGCGGCTCGGCCGACCTCGCGCCCTCGACGCTGACGCTGATCAAGGGCGCGGACAGCGTCGAGGCCGGCGCCTACGGCGGCCGCAACCTCCACTTCGGGATCCGCGAGCACGGCATGGGGGCGATCGTCAACGGCCTCACGCTGAGCGGCTTCCGCGCCTTCGGCGCCGGCTTCCTCATCTTCAGCGACTACATGAAGGCCGCGATCCGCCTCGCGGCCGTGATGCGCATCCCGTCGACGTGGGTCTTCACGCACGACTCGATCGGGCTGGGGGAGGACGGCCCGACGCACCAGCCGATCGAGCAGCTCGCGACGCTGCGGGCGACGCCGAACCTCGACGTCGTCCGCCCCGCGGGCTTCAACGAGACGGGCCTCGCGTGGCGCCACGCGCTGCGCCAGACGGACCGGCCGACCGCGCTCGCCCTCTCGCGCCAGGGGCTGCCGGTGTGGAACCCCGAGGGCGTGCCCGACGACGCGATCGAGCGCGGGGCCTACGTGCTGCGCGACAGCGAGGGCGGGCCGCCGGAGGTGGTCCTGATGGCGACCGGCTCCGAGGTCCACGTGGCGCACGACGCCGCCCGGCTGCTCGAAGCCGACGGCATCCGGGTACGGCTCGTCTCCATGCCGTGCCTCGACCGCTTCGCGGAGCAGGACGCCGCCTACCGCGACAGCGTCCTCCCGCCCGACTGCAGGGCCCGCGTCGCCGTCGAGGCGGCGAGCCCGCTCGGCTGGCACCGCTGGGTCGGGGAAGCGGGCGACGTCGTGGCGATGGAGGGCTTCGGCGCCTCGGCGCCGGCCAAGGCCCTGTACGAGCACTTCGGGTTCACGGGCCAGGCGGTCGCCGACCGCGCCCGTGCGGTGCTGGAGAGGAGCAAGCGTTCATGAGCGTCACGCCGGCAAACGAGCGGCTCGCCGCGCTGACGGCGGCCGGGACGAGCGTCTGGCTGGACCAGATCCGCCGCGGGATGATCGAGAGCGGCGAGCTCGAGCGGATGGTCGTCGAGGAGTCGCTCCGCGGCGTCACGTCGAACCCGGCGATCTTCGAGAAGGCGATCCTGGGATCGCCCGACTACGACGACGACCTCGCCGCCGCCGCGCGCGAGGGCCTGTCGGCGCGCGAGGTCTACCGCCGGCTCGCGATCAAGGACGTCCAGCTCGCCGCCGACGTGCTCCGCCCCGTCTACGACGAGAGCGGCGGCACGGACGGCTTCGTCTCGCTCGAGGTGGCGCCGCGGCTCGCGCACGACACCGAGGGGACGCTGGAGCAGGCCCGCATGTACTGGGGCCTCGTGGAGCGGCCCAACGTGATGATCAAGATCCCGGCGACGGACGCGGGGCTGCCGGCGATCGAGCAGGCGCTCTACGAGGGGCTGCACGTCAACGTGACGCTGCTGTTCGCCGTCAGCGCCTACGAGCGCGTGATGGAGGCCTTCATCCGCGCGATGGAGCGCCGGCACGAGGAAGGGCTGCCGCTCGACCGCCACTCCGTCGCCTCGTTCTTCGTCTCGCGCGTGGACACCGAGGTCGACAAGCGGCTCGACAAGCTCGGGCGCACCGACCTGCAGGGCCGCGCCGGGCTCGCCAACGCCCGCGCCGCCTACCGGGCGTTCCGGCGCATCTTCGGCGGCGAGCGCTTCGCGGCGCTGCGCGAGGCCGGCTGCCCCGTGCAGCGGCCGCTGTGGGCGTCCACCGGCGTGAAGAACCCGCTCTACCCGGAGACGATGTACGTCTACGGGCTCGTCGCCCCCGACACGGTCAACACCATGCCGCTGCCGACGCTGCAGGCCGCGGCGCACCAGGGCGAGGTCACCGGCGCCACGGCCGACGAGGACCCGGCGGCCGACCTCGAGGCGCTGGCCGCGGCGGGCGTCGACCTCGACGACGTCACCGACCAGCTGCTGCGCGAGGGCATCGAGGCCTTCATGGTCCCGATGAACAAGCTCCTGAGCGGGATCGAGTCCAAGCGCGAGATGATCGTCACGGATCGCCCGGCGACCTTCGACGCCGATCTCCCGCCCGAGCTCGAGCAGCCGGTCGCGGACCGCGTGCGGCAGGCGCGCGAGGAGGACGTCGTCCACCGGCTGTGGCGGCGCGATGGGACGCTGTGGGCGCCCGCCGGCACGCCCGAGCTGGAGGACCGGCTCGGCTGGCTCACGATCGCCGAGAAGTCGCTCGAGGACCTGCCCGAGATCAAGGACTTCGCCCGCGAGCTGCGCGAGGAGGGCTTCACGGACGTCGTGCTCCTCGGCATGGGCGGCTCGAGCCTCGCTCCCGAGGTCTTCCGCCGCTCCTCGCCGCCGTCGGAGGGCGCGCTGCGGCTGCACGTGCTCGACTCGACGGAGCCGGTGCAGGTCAAGGCGGTCGCCGACGCGGTCGACCCCGCCGCCACGCTGTTCATCGTGTCGACGAAGTCGGGCGGCACGATCGAGCCGAACGCGCTGCTCGCGTACTTCCGCGGCCTGCAGCCCGATCCACGGCACTTCGTGGCGATCACGGACCCGGGGACGTCGATGGCCGAGCTGGCCGAGCGCGAGGGCTTCCGCCGCACCTTCCTCTCCGATCCCGAGATCGGCGGGCGCTACAGCGCGCTGTCGCCGTTCGGCATCGTTCCCGCCACGCTGGCCGGCGTCGACACTGAGGCGGTGCTCGAGGGCGCGCGGGTGGCGATGGAGAACTGCGAGTCGCCCGCAGGCAACATCGGGCTGTGGCTCGGCGCCGCGCTCGGGGAGATGGCGTTGCGCGGCCGCGACAAGCTGACCTTCGTCGTCGACCCGCCGATCTCGTCCTTCGGGCTGTGGGCCGAACAGCTCGTCGCCGAGTCGACGGGGAAGCAGGGCCGCGGGATCCTGCCGATCGCCGACGAGCCGCTCGCCGACGCGTCGGCCTACGGCGACGACCGCGTGTTCGTCCACCTGCGCGACGCCGACGGGCCGGACGGGGGCCACGAGGAAGCGATGCGGGCACTCGCCCGCGCCGGCCACCCGACGATCTCCCTCACCAGCAGGGGCGTCGGCGACCTCGGGCGGATCTTCTTCACCGCGGAGTTCGCCACCGCGGTCGCGGGCTGGGCGCTCGGCATCAACCCGTTCGACCAGCCCAACGTGCAGGAGGCGAAGGACAACACGAACCGCGTGCTGGACGAAGGGCCGCCGGCCGACCTGCCGGAGGGCTCGCCCGACGAGCTGCTGGCCGCCCTGTCGGCGCCGGCGTACGTCGCGATCATGGGCTACCTGCCGTACGACGACGCGATCGACGAGGCGGTGAACCGGCTGCGCGCCGCGGTGCTCGAGCGCGACGGCGTCGCCACGACGTGGGGCTACGGGCCGCGCTTCCTGCATTCGACCGGGCAGTTCCACAAGGGCGGCCCGCCGACGGGGCGCTTCCTCCAGCTCGTGAGCGACGCGCAGGACGACCTCCCGGTTCCCGGCCAGTCGTACTCCTTCCGGACGCTGATCGACGCGCAGGCCGACGGGGACCTGCAGACGCTCCGCGAGCACGGCCTCCCCGCCGTGCGCGTGCGGCTCGGGGCCGGCGACCTGGCCGGGGCGATCGCCCGCGTCCAGGAGCAGCTCGACGGAAAGGGTGCGTGATGCAGATCGGGTTCGTCGGCCTCGGGCGGATGGGCGGCAACATGGTCGCCCGCATCCTGCGGGACTCCGACCACGAGGTCGTCGCCTTCGACTACGCCGAGCAGGCGGTGAGCGCCGCGGTCGAGCGCGGGGCGACGGGCGTGTCGACGCTGCAGGACCTCGTCGCCGGGCTCTCGCCGCCGCGCACCGTATGGGTGATGGTGCCGTCCGGCGATCCGACCGAGCAGACGATCCAGGCGCTGGCCGGCGTGCTGGAGCCCGGCGACGCGATCGTCGACGGCGGCAACACCAAGTGGCACGACGACGTGCGCAGGGCCGCCGAGCTCGCCCCGAAGGGCATCCACTACGTGGACGTCGGCACGTCCGGCGGCGTCTGGGGACTCGAGATCGGCTACTGCATGATGGTCGGCGGCCCGGAGGAGTCCGTGCAGCGGCTCGCGCCCATCCTCGACGTCCTCGCCCCGCCGGACGGCTGGCGGCACTTCGGCGAGGCCGGCGCCGGGCACTTCGTGAAGATGGTCCACAACGGCGTGGAGTACGGGATCATGCAGGCCTACGCCGAGGGCTTCGAGCTGATGTACAAGTCGAGGTTCCCGATCGAGCTGCGGGAGGTCGCGGGGCTGTGGAACCGCGGCTCCGTGGTGCGGTCGTGGTTGTGCGAGCTCGCCGAGCGCGCCTTCGCGGAGGAGGGCAACGACCTCGAGGCGATCCGCGGCCACGTCAGCGACTCGGGCGAGGGCCGCTGGGCGCTCGTCGACTCGATCGACCTCGACGTCCCGACACCCGTGATGGCCGCGTCGCTGTACGCCCGGTTCTACTCGCGCAACGAGGGCGACTACACGCACCGCGTCCTGGCCGCGCTGCGCGGGCAGTTCGGCGGCCACGCGATCGAGCGCACGGCCGGCGGAAGCTGACATGGCGGTCCGGACGCGCGAGGAGGCGGCCGAGAACCCGCTCGTCGAGGGGCTCGAGCGCCTGCCCGTCCCGCCCACCTCGCTCGTGATCTTCGGCGTGTCGGGCGACCTCGCCCGCCGCAAGCTGCTGCCCGCGCTCTACAACCTCGCCCACGAGGGCGCCTTGCCGGAGCGCTTCAACCTCCTCGGCGTCTCGCGGCGGCAGCTGAGCGACGACGACTTCCGCGCGCAGGCCCGCCGGTCGATCGAGGAGTTCTCGCGCCGCGAGCCCGACCCGCCGGTGCTCGAGGAGCTGCTCTCGCACATGCAGTACCTCGCCATCCCGTTCGACGACACGGAGGGCTACGGGCGGCTGGCGCGCTGCCTCGGGCGGCTCGACGAGGAGGCCGGGCTGCCGCTCAACCGCGCCTACTACCTCTCGACGGCGCCGGAGTTCTTTCCCGTCATCGTCGAGAACCTGAAGAGCGCGGACCTGCACCGCCACGACGCGGCGGAGGTGCGGGCGATCATCGAGAAGCCGTTCGGCACCGACCTGCCGTCGTCGCGCGCCCTGCAGGCCGTCGTCTCGAGCGTCTTCCGCGAGCACCAGGTCTTCCGCATCGACCACTACCTGGGCAAGGAGACGGTCCAGAACGTGATGGCGCTGCGGTTCGCCAACATGCTGTTCGAGCCGGTCTGGAACCGCAACTACATCGACCACATCCAGATCACGGCGGCCGAGGACCTCGGAATCGGCTCGCGGGCCGGCTATTACGACCAGGCGGGGGCGCTGCGCGACCTCGTGCAGAACCACATGCTCCAGCTCGTGGCGCTGACGTGCATGGAGCCGCCGGCGTCGTTCGAGGCCGACAAGGTGCGCGACGAGAAGGTCAAGGTCTTCACGGCGATCCGGCCGCCCACGCCGGAGGACGTGCTCGTCAACACCGTTCGCGCGCAGTACACGGGCGGGACGTCCGGCGGCGGCGAGGTCGTGGGTTACCTGGAGGAGGAGGGCGTCCCGGCGGGCTCGCACACGGAGACCTACGCCGCGCTCAAGCTCGAGGTCAACAACTGGCGCTGGGCCGGCGTCCCGATCTTCCTGCGCACCGGCAAGCGCCTCACCCGCAAGGTCACGGAGATCGCCCTGCTGTTCAAGCCGGTGCCGCACCAGGCGTTCCAGACCTCCGGCTCGGTCGGCGTGCAGCCGAACACGATCGTGCTCAGCGTGCAGCCCAACGAGGGCGTGACGGTCACCCTCGACGCGAAGATCCCCGGCCCGCGGATGCGCATCCGGCCGGTCAACATGGAGTTCCTCTACGGCTCCGCGTTCATGTCGCAGTCGCCCGAGGCCTACGAGCGGCTCATCCTCGACGCGATGCGCGGCGACGCGACGCTGTTCACGCGCAACGACGAGGTCGACGCGCAGTGGTCGATCATCGACTCCATCCTGGGCGCGTGGCACGCGCGCGACGGGGACGGGCCGCTGCCGAGCTATCCGGCCGGCTCGGCGGGACCGCCGGAGGCCGACGAGCTGCTCGGGCCGGGGCGCGAATGGCGAAAGCTCTAGCGTTCCGTTCACCATGAGCGAGGACCGCTGGAGCGCCCGCGACACGACGCCGAGCGCGATAGAGGCCGCGCTGCGCGACCTCCTCGCGCGGCGCTACCGCGCCGGGCGCCCGTTCGTCCCGGCCCGGGTGATGAACCTCGTCGTGATCGTCGAGCGCGCGTTCCGCGGCGAGGTCGAGAACCGCCTCGCGCGCGTGGGTCGCTACCACCCGTCGCGCCTCATCCTGTGCGCCGTCGAGCACGGGCGCCGGACGCTGGACGCCGTGGCCACGGTCGCGGCCCCGCCCGGGGAGCCGCGCGCCGGCGAGCTCGCCGTCGGGCGCGAGCGCGTGGAGATCGACATGGGTCCGGCGCACCTCGGCCGGCTGGACACGATCGTCGACGCGCTCGTGGTCCCGGACCTCACGACGATGGTGTGGGCGCCGCACGGCCACGACGACGGCGTCGAGGCGCTGCGCCGGCTCGCGAACATCGTCCTCATCGACTCGCAGGACCTGCCGGACCCGGCCGCCGCGTTCGCCCGCGCCGAGGACCTCACCCGCTCCGCCTACGTCGTCGACCTCGCCTGGCTGCGGTCGACGCCGTGGCGGGAGCGCGTCGCCGCCACGTTCGACCCGCCGCCGCTGCGGCGCTCGCTGGGGGAGATCGACCGCGTCGGCGTGCGCCACCGCGAGGACTCGGCGGCGGCGGGCGCGCTGTTCTGCGGCTGGCTCGCCTCGCGCCTCGGCTGGCGCCCGGAGAGCCTCGACCGCCGCGGCGCCCGGCTGCACGGCCACTCCCGGGCGCGCCGCCACCAGGTCACGATCGACCTCGAGGCCGTCGAGCTCGGTGCGCCCGGGCTCGCGGGCGTCACGATCGAGATGGCCTCCGGCGCGGCCGTCACGCTCGAGCGCGGGCCCGGCGGGCTCCGCGCGCAGCGCCGCGATCCCGACGGCAGCGAGCGGCGCTGGACCGTGCTCGGCGCCTCGCGCGGGGAGGGCGGCATCCTCGGCGAGGGGGTCCGCCAGGCGCTGCTGCGCGATCCCACCTACGCGCCGGCGCTGCGCGCGGCGAGGGTGATGCTCGCATGATCGACGTCCGCGTCGTCGACGACCCCGCCGCCGAGGTCGCCGACGTGCTCCTCGACGTCGGCTGCGCCGGCGGGCACATCGCGCTCGCGGGCGGCTCGACGCCGCGGCGCGCGTACGGCCTCGTCGCCGGCCGCGACGCCGACTTGAGCGCCGCGACGATGTGGCTGGGCGACGAGCGCATCGTGCCGCCCGACCACGAGTGGTCGAACGAGCGCATGGTCCGCGAGTCGCTGCTCGCCGCGATGCCCGAGGACCGGCGGCCCGCGCTCGTGCGGGTGGAGACCGAGCTCGGCGTGGACGGCGCCGCGGCCGCCTACGAGGACCGTCTGCGCGAGAAGCTGGGGCATCACCCGCGGCTCGACCTCGCGCTGCTCGGGCTCGGGCCCGACGCCCACACCGCGTCGCTGTTCCCCGGCATGCCGGCGCTCCAGGAGCACCACCGGCTCGCGGTCGGCGTCCCGGACGCGGGAATGGATCCGCGCGTCCCGCGCGTGACGCTCACCTTCCTTGTGCTCAACACCGCGCGCGAGGTCGTCTTCCTCGTCTCCGGCGCGGACAAGGCGGAGGCCGTCGTCCGCGCCTTCGCCGACCCGGCCGATCCGGCGGCGCCGGCCGCGCACGTGCGGCCCGGCGCCGGCACGCTCACCGTCATCCTCGATCCGGCCGCGGCCAGGGGGCTCCAGACGTGAACGCAGGGCGCTTCATCGGCATCGACGTCGGGGGCACGAAGATCGCCACGGCGGTTCTCGAGGAGGGGGAGTACGCCGTCGCCCCGCCCGTCCCGACGCGGGTCGAGGGGACGGACGTGCTCGTCGACCAGCTCGCCGCCGAGATCGAGCGCCACCGCGGCACGGACGCGCTCGCCGTCGGGATCGGGCTGCCCTCGATCATCGAGTTCGCGACGGGCCGCGTCCGCCACACCGTGAACCTGCCGCTGCACGACGTGCCGCTGCGGTCGCTGCTCACGGAGCGCTGCGGCCTGCCCGTGTACGTCGACAACGACGCCGCGTGCGCCGCGCTCGCCGAGGCGTTCGACGGCGGCCGCCTCGTCTCCCGGAACCTCGTGATGCTCACCATCGGGACCGGCGTGGGCGGCGGCCTCGTCCTCGGCGGCAAGGTCTACCGCGGGAACACGTCCGCGGCCGAGTTCGGCCACGTCATCGTCGGCCTCGACCTCAGGCGCGGCGCGCCCGCGGATCCCGGCGACTTCCCGCAGGAGGGATCGCTCGAGTCGCTCGCCTCCGGCCGTGCGCTCGACCGGCTGGCCGCCGAGTCCGCGCGCGCGCACCCGAAGTCCTTCCTCGGCCGCCGGCTCGCCGAGGGCGACGAGATCACCGGCCACGACGCCGTCGAGGGCGCGCGGCAGGGCGACGTCCACTGCCGGCATGTGCTGCGCGTGCTCGGCGAGCGGCTCGGCGTGGGGATCGCGAGCGCCATCAACCTCTTCGACCCCGACGAGGTCGTCATCGGCGGCGGCGTGTCGCGCGCCGGCGACCTCCTGCTGAAGCCCGCCGAGCGGACGGCACGCCGCCACACCGTGCCGGGCGCCGGCGAGCAGACCGTCATCCGGCTCGCCAAGCACGGGCCGGAGGCCGGCGTCCTCGGTGCGGCCACGATGGCGGCGCACGAATACCACCTCGAGCACGCGAAGGAGCTCATCCCGTGAGGATCGCCTGTGCCTTTGACCACGCGGGCTTCCCGCTCAAGCCCGTGGTGATGGCCACGGTCGAGGCGGCCGGTCACGAGGCGATCGACCTCGGCACGCACTCGACCGACCCCGTCGACTACCCGGACACCGCGCGCACGGCCGCCGAGGCGGTGCGCGAGGGCAAGGCGGACCGCGCCGTCGTGGTGTGCGGCTCGGGCGCCGGGGTCGCGGTCGCCGCCTGCAAGATCCCGGGCATCCGGGCCGCCACGGCGCACGACACCTACACGGCCCACCAGGCCGTCGAGCACGACGACGTCAACGTCCTGTGCCTCGGCGCGCGGGTCGTCGGCCCGGCGTACGCCGCCGAGATCATCGCCTCGTTTGCGCGCGCGGAGTTCTCGGGCGAGGAGCGCCACGTGCGCCGGCTCGCCAAGATCCAGGCCATCGAAGACGACTACGCCGGCAGCTAGCGATGGCGGTCGCCGGCGAGCACGAGGGCGACTACCTGCCGATCGCCGAGCACGGCCTCGTGGGCGACCTGCACACGGTCGCGCTCGTCGGCACGAACGGCACGATCGACTGGTACTGCTGCCCGGCGTTCGACTCGCCGAGCGTCTTCGGCGCGATCCTGGACAAGGACGAGGGCGGCTTCTACTCCCTGCGCCCGACCGGGGACGAGTGGACCTCCCGCCAGCTCTACTTCCCGGACACCAACGTCCTCATCACGCGCTTCTTCACGCCGGACGGCGTGGGGGAGGTGCAGGACTTCATGCCGATCGAGACGCAGCCGGAGATGCACCGCCACCGGCTGCTCCGGCGCGTCGTCGTGGTGCGCGGGACGATGGAGTTCGTCATCGAGGTCCAGCCCCGCTTCTGCTACGGGCGCGAGAAGCACGAGGTCGAGATGCACCCGCACGGGGTGCTGTTCCGGTCGCCGTCGCTGGCCATGGCGCTGGAGGGCGCGATCGCGAAGACGATGGGCTCGGTGGGCCGCCTGAAGCGCGAGGGCGACGGGGTGGTGGCGACGTTCTCGCTCGAGGCCGGGGACGCGCGGACCTTCGTGCTCGAGCGCGTCCCGCAAGACCACATCTGCCGGCCGTATCCCGAGCGCGAGACCGCCGCGGCCTTCGAGGCGACGGTGGCCTACTGGCGCCGCTGGCTGGAGCACTCGCGCTACCGCGGGCGCTGGCGCGAGATGGTGCACCGCTCCGCCCTCACCCTGAAGCTCCTGACCTACGCGCCGACCGGCGCCCTGGTCGCGGCACCGACCACGTCGCTGCCCGAGCAGCTCGGCGGGGAGCGCAACTGGGACTACCGCTACACCTGGATCCGCGACGCCGCCTTCTCCCTCTACGGCCTCCTGCGCCTGGGCTTCAGCGAGGAGGCCGCGGCCTTCATGAGCTGGCTCACCGACCGCACGCGGGAGTGGAAGATCGGCCCGTCGGGGCCCCTGCAGATCATGTACGGCATCGACGGGCGTGCGGAGCTGCCCGAGGAGGACCACCCGACGTGGTCGGGCTACCGGGACTCCAGGCCGGTCCGGATCGGGAACGCCGCCGCCGAGCAGCGCCAGCTCGACATCTACGGCGAGCTGATCGACTCCGTCTACCTCTACAACAAGCACGGCGCCCCGATCTTCCACGAGACCTGGATCAACCTGCGGCGGATCGTCGACTGGCTGTGCGAGAACTGGGACCAGCCGGACGAGGGCATCTGGGAGGTCCGCGGCGGCCAGCAGGACTTCACCTACTCGCGGCTGATGTCGTGGGTGGCGATCGAGCGCGCGATCCGCATGAACCGCGCGCGCGGCCTGCCGGGAGACATCGTGCGCTGGCTCGCCGAGCGCGACCGGATCTACAACCAGATCATGACCCGCGGCTGGAGCCCGGAGCGCGAGGCCTTCGTCCAGCACTACGGCTCGGACGTGCTCGACGCCTCGGTGCTCCTGATGCCGCTCGTGCTGTTCATCGCCCCGCGCGACCCGCGCTGGCTCGCGACGCTGAACGCGATCGGCGACGAGCTCGTCTCGGACTCGCTCGTCTACCGCTACAACATCGAGGCCTCGCCGGACGGCCTGCGCGGCGAGGAGGGGACGTTCTCGATGTGCTCGTTCTGGTACGTGGAGGCGCTCACCCGCGCCGGCCGGATCGACGAGGCACGGCTGGCGTTCGAGAAGATGCTCACCTACGCGAACCACCTCGGCCTGTTCGCCGAGGAGATCGGCCCGACGGGCGAGCAGCTCGGCAACTTCCCGCAGGCCTTCACCCACCTGGCGCTGATCAGCGCCGCCTACAACCTCGACAAGGCCCTCGGCTAGGAGGAACCATGCGCGTGATCGAGTGCGACGAGTGCGGCGAGACGCTGCAGGCCGCGACGGACGAGGAGCTCGCCCGGCGGCTCGACCAGCACCTGCGGGCCGAGCACGGGATCGAGGACGCGGACGCCGAGGAGCTCGTCGGGACCGAGGCGTACGACGCGATGGACTCCTGAGCGGGCGAACCTACGTCGTGCGCCGTCAGCGGCGCGGGCCGGGAAGCTGCACGTGGACGGCGTCGCCGAGGAGCGGTTCGAGCCCCGCGGCCCGCAGCTCGCCGGCGGGCACGACGTCCTGGATCGCGCGGCCCCCGATCGTCACGTCGGCCGCGTCGCCGGTCCGGTGCACGGACGTCCCGGGCGCCGCTACCGGATACGGATTGCTCGCGCGGTTGGCGTAGAGCCGCGCCTGCTCGGCGTCCGTTCGCAGGCCGCTCGTCACCGTCCACTGCTCGCCGCGGGCCGCGGCCAGGCGGTCGAGACGCGCGAGGAGCTCGGGGCTGGCGTCCAGGTCGCCGGTGAGATTCGGATAGCCCGCCGGCGCCGTGGCCGCAGCCGGGGCGAGCATGACGCCCGGCGTGACCGGCGGGGCCTGTGCGATGAGCCCGTGCGCCGGGCCCAGCGGCGGCAGCGCGCCCGCGGTCAGGATCGAGCCGATGCCCGCCCCGAACGGCGCCGGCGGTGCGGCCGCGCCCGTCCCGGCGGCCGTGTCCGCTCCGGCGTCGAGCGCGCTCAGCGCGGCGGTGAACGCGACGGCGAACGCCGTCCGGGCGACCGCCTCGCTGCCCGACCGCGGGACGGCGGACGGCGCGGAACCGACCGCGCGCGGTTCGAGTGCTGCGAGCGGACCGAGGTGAAGGACGTGCATTCACGCCCGGTCATCGACCGGAGCGGAGCGGCCTTGAGCTCGATTCGCGGGCTCAGAACCGGCAGTCGTCCGCCGTGCAGATCTCGGCGGACATGTTGACCTCCATGAGCTCCAGCGCCGCGTCGGCGAGGTGCGCGTGGATGTGCGCCACCGCGTCGCGCGGGACCACGACGTCGAGCTGGCGGATGTAGGCGTCGAGCGCGGAGTACAGGACGCACTGCTCCGTCACCTGCCCGATCAGGACGATGCGGCCGACGTCGTGCTGCTGGAGCAGGAACTCGAGCGGGGTCTGGTAGAAGATCGAGTGCCGCGCCTTGACCACGAAGAGGCTCTCGTCCTCCGGGGCGATGGGCTTCACGAGGTGGGCGAACTCGCCGGCGAGCACGGTCTCGAGCAGCTCGTCGCGGTCGGAGTTCCACGCCCCGAAGTTGTCGTTGACGTAGATCGTCGGGACGTCCTCGTCGGCGGCGCGGCGGATCAGCCGCTCCATCGCGGGCAGGGTCTCCTCGACGGAGCGGGTCAGCTTCTCCGCGTCCGCGTGCTCGTAGGAGTTGAGCATGTCGATGACGATCAGCGCGCTCCGGCTCATGGGGCGGTGGTTATAGCCGCTGCCGTCGGATACCGGGCGCAGGTGACGTGGCAGGCTCGCGCGGGTCGACTGGCGGAGCCGGCGGCTGCTCATGCCGTGCCGTCTGCGGATCGTTCGCTGTGGAGGCAAGATGTGCCGCGCCCCGGCACGGGCCACAGCCGCTCCCGGCCGACGTGCCTCGCGCCTCGCGCGCCGGCCATGGCTGCGCCGGAGCCCAGGCTTGGAGAGCGCGCGATCGCCGACGCCCTGCGCAGGCTCAAGCAGCGCGCCGGCTCGAACTCGCCGAGCATCACCGAGATTCAGCGCGCGCTGCCGGCCCCGGTGCTCGGCGTCCCGGAGGACGGGCTCGTCGTCGCCAGCGGCGCATGCGAGGTCATCGCCGGGTTGCTCGCCGAAACCGCAGGACCGCTGCTCGTCAGCCTGCCGACCGTCTCGGCTTGCTACGAGTTCGCCCGCGGGCCTCGTCGTCAACCGCCTCGCTGCCGAGCACGACTTCCGGCTCCACTTCGACGTCCTCGACGCGGCCGTCCGCCGCCACACGCCGGACACCGTCGTAGTGATCAACCCCAACGATCCCGACGGCGGCCGGGCGCCCTACGACCGGCTCGTCGACTTCGTGGTCCGGACCCCGAAGCGCGTGCGCCGGGTCATCGTCGACGACAGCTTCGCGGCGTTCACCAGCCTCGAGCGGCCGCGCCCGCTCGCGCCGCTCGTGAGCGAGCTGCCAAACCCTCGTCGTCAACTCGCTCGGCAAGAGCCACGGCATCGCCGGGCTGCGGCGGGGTACGCCGTCGCGACCCCGCCGCGCGCTCGCCGGCTGCGGCAGGCCTCGCTGTCGAACCTCAGCGCCTACGCGGAGTGGTTGTGCGAGCTGCTCGGCGAGGATGACTACCGGCGCGCGTACGAGGGCGCGCGCCGTCGCCACGTGCGCGACACTCGGCGGCTGCTCAGCGCCCTGGCCGCCCTGCCGTGCGTCAGGAACCTTCCCGAGCGCGGCCAGCTTCGCGCTGCTCGAGCTCGACCGCCCGGCGAGCGAACTCTCCACACGCCTCCTCGCCCGGCACGGCGTCTACGTGCGCGACTGCGCGGACAAGCGAGGGCTCCATGGCGACCGGTGCCTGCGAGTCGCGGCGCGCACGAGAGCGGAGAACCGCCGCATCCTGGCCGCGCTCGCCGACGTGCTCGCCGCGCCCGCAGCCGCCGAGGAGATGCGCGATGGGCGCCCGGTCGCGGTTTGAGCTGCCGGCCCGCCTGCGGCTGCCTCGGATGGCGCAGACGCCGCGCTCCGGCTCGCACCCGTACGCGCGCTTCGGCGGCCGCGCGCCGAGCGTGACGCGGCACCCTCGAGCTCTGGTGCGGTTCCGGTACGGTCGCCCGGAGTGGACGCCGACGACCTTCGCCGCTGGTTCGACGGGTGCGCTTCCAGGTGAGTTCCTCGCCGACTGTTCGCCCGGCTCGGGTAGAGGATGTCGCGCAGATGGCGCGCGTGAACGTGCGGTGCTGGCAGGAGACGTATCGGGGACTCATGTCGGACGCGGTGCTTGACGACCCTGGCTTCCTGACTGCTCGGGAGGCGTTCTGGGCTGCCGCGCTGACCGACGAGCGCTATCGCGAGAACCGCGTGGCCGTCGCCGAGCGGGACGGCGAGCTGGTCGGGATCGCCATGTCGGGCCCGCCCTTGGACGCCGCGGCGGCGTGGGCGAGACAGCTGTATGTGCTCTATGTGTATGCAGCCCATCACGGCACGGGTGCTGGGCCGGCGCTGCTGGAGGCGGTCGTCGATCCGGAGGAGTCGGTCGCGCTGTGGGTGGCCGACCCGAACCCTCGCGCACAGGCGTTCTACCGCAAGCACGGCTTCGTGGCCGACGGCACGGCCCAGGTCGAGCACGGGGTGCGGGAGATCCGCATGGTCCGCGCTATGCGACAGCGCCGGTGATCCAGCGCAGCAGGGGTGTTCCCACACGTCGGGGCCGGCCATCGGTCATGAGGGTGGCCGTCGCATAGGTCCTGGCTCTCGTCCACGACGACGATCGACGCGTCTGGGTGAGGTGCTCGACGAGCGCGCTGCTGCGCCACCTGCGCGATCACCGGACCACGCGGTTGCGCCCCACCACCGGCCTACGCGCACGCCGACGCGGAGCCGATCCGCCTGATCGACGATCTGGGCGCGCATGGACGAGCGCCCGACACGTCAGACGTCCATGCGCGCGCGCTCGATGCGGCGCGCCACCGTCTCGGCCCACTGCTCGCCCGGCCAGCGCGCGCGCAGCCGGCCGGCGCTCGCGTCGGCGTCGTACTCGACGCGGCGGTGCTCGACCTCGCCGCCGGCGCCGACGAGCGCGTAGGCCGCGCGCCGGTCGCCGTCGAACGGCATCCCCACGGAGCCGGGGTTCACCAGCTCCGCACCGCCCGCGGCGCTCCGGCGCCGGAACGGCAGGTGCGTGTGCCCGAAGACGATCCGCGCCTCGCGGGCGCCGGCGAGCAGCTTCTCGTCCTCTTCCCCGGAGTCGGGGGCGAAGGACTCGACGTCGCTCAGCGGCGACCCGTGGACGTAGCGCGTCCCGTGGAGGACGACGTCCTCCGGCAGCGCGCCCAGCTCGTCCACGAGCGCCTCCCCGAGCGCGGCGCGGCAGGCCCTGATCGCGTCGGGCACGACGGGGTTGTCGGGCGCGTCGGCCGGGTGGGCGGTCCAGCGCTCGCCGTTGCCGCGGATCCAGGTGGCGCCCTCGAGCTCCCGGAGCCGCGCGACGGTCGGCTCCGGCTCCGGGCCGAACAGCGCGTAGTCGCCGCCGAGCAGCCAGCGGTCGGCGCCGCGGTTCCGCGCGTCGGCCAGCACGGCCTCGAGCGCCGCGAGATTCCCATGCACGTCGTAGAGCAGCGCGAGCACGGCCGCTGTATACCACCGGCGCGCGACGGCGGCGTCCGGCTGCCCGGCTCAGCTCGTGGCGGGCGCTCCCTGGCGCTCGCGCTGCAGGGCGCCGGCCGCGGGCGTGTAGCTCGTCTCGTGGCCGTCGTCCCACGCGATCCGGTAGCGCGGCGGGTCCTCCCGGAGCACCTCGCGGACCGTGCCGGCGCGCGGCCGTCGCTCGGTGGACTCCGCTTCCGCCACCACGCGATCGCCGACTTGGAAGGTCATGGCTCCTCCTTCGTGCTCGTGCCTCGACGCCGAGCGTACCTGGTGTCACCGTCGCGGCGCACGCGTGTAGTCGTTGGACACCCTCCTCCCCCGGTCACCATGTCTGCTCTCCCCGACGCCCGCCGGCGCACTCGCGTGCGCACGGCCCGCACCCGGCTGCGGCCCAGCATCCTGCCGATCCTCCAGACGGCCGCCGCCGCGGTCATCGCCTGGTACCTGGCCGTGCTCCTGCTCCCGACGGACCGCCCGACGTTCGCCTCGATCGCGGCGGTGATCTGCCTGGGCGCCACGTTCGGCCGGCGCCCGCAACGGGCGCTCGAGCTGATCGGCGGCGTGCTGCTCGGCATCGTCGTCGCCGACCTGCTGCTGCTCGTGATCGACACCGGCCCGCTGCAGCTCGGGCTGCTCGTCGTCCTCGCCATGACCGCAGCGGTGCTGATCCGCGGCGGCGACCTGTTCGTCAACGAGGCCGCGATCTCGGCGATCCTGCTGGTCTCCCTGGCGCCCTCGGACGGCTCGTTCTCGGCCGACCGCATCCTCGAGGGCGTGATCGGCGGCGGCGTGGCGCTCGCCGTCGCGTCCCTGCTCTTCCCGCCGCATCCCGTCGCGCTGGTGGGGAGCGCCGCGCAGCACCTCGTCG
>DATMVH010000222.1:0-8920 GCA_035563395.1 Solirubrobacteraceae bacterium | reverse complement strand
GCGCGCCCGCCGCGCCGCCGGTGGCGTTCCGGCTCGACGAGCCGGTCGATCCCGCGCGCGTCCCGAGCGGCGAGACCGCCGCGCAGCGCTGAGGCGCGCGCGGCACGCGCCGTTTGCGCCCGCCACTGCGCGTCTTATACGGTCCACGCCGTCGGCTGTTGTCGTCCTGACGGGTGGTGACTCTTTGAAGAAGCTCATCAACGATCCCGACGCGGTGACGCGCGAGGCGCTCGAGGGCATGGCGGTCGCCCACGGCGACCGCGTGCGGGTGTCCATCGAGCCGGCGTACGTCGTCCGCGCGGACGCACCGATCCAGGGGAAGGTGGCGATCGTCTCCGGCGGCGGCGCCGGCCACGAGCCGATGCACGGCGGCTTCGTCGGCCCGGGCATGCTCGACGCCGCGTGTCCCGGCGCGGTCTTCACCTCGCCGACGCCCGACCAGATGCTCGAGGCGACGAAGGCGGTCGACGGCGGCGCCGGCGTGCTGCACATCGTCAAGAACTACACCGGCGACGTCCTGAACTTCGAGATGGCCGCCGACCTCGCGAAGGGCGACGGGATCGACGTCGAGGCGGTCGTCATCAACGACGACGTCGCGGTCGAGGACTCCCTCTACACGGCGGGCCGCCGCGGCGTCGGGGCGACGATCCTCGCGGAGAAGCTGTGCGGCGCCGCCGCGGACCAGGGCCGGTCGCTCGCCGACGTCGCGGAGCTGTGCCGACGCGTCAACGCCGAGGCGCGCAGCATGGGCATGGCGCTCACGGCGTGCACGACGCCGCAGTCCGGTGAGCCGAGCTTCGAGCTCGGCGACGACGAGATGGAGATCGGCATCGGCATCCACGGCGAGCCCGGCCGCTATCGCGAGAAGCTCGCGCCCGCGGCCGCGATCGTGGAGCGGATGGCGTCCGTGGTGGTGGAGGACCTGCCGTTCAACTCGGGCGACCGGGTGCTCGCCTTCGTCAACGGCATGGGCGGCACGCCGCTCATCGAGCTCTACATCGTCTACCGCGACCTGCACCGGCTGCTCGCGGAGCGCGGCATCACAATCGAGCGCAACCTGATCGGCGACTACATCACCTCGCTCGAGATGGCGGGATGCTCGATCACGCTGCTCCGGCTCGACGACGAGCTGACGTCGCTGTGGGACGCGCCCGTCGACACTCTGGCGCTGCGCTGGGGGGCATGAGCCCCTCCGACACGCTCGGCCACGCGGCGGTGGAGGACTGGCTCCGCCGGTTCGCCGCCGACATCGCCGCGAACAAGGCGCTGCTGGTCAAGCTCGACACCGCGATCGGCGACGGCGACCACGGGACGAACATGGACCGCGGCATGCGCAAGGTCCTCGAGAAGCTCGACGATCTCGACGGGGGCGACGTCGGCGCGACGCTCAAGGCGGTCGGCATGGCGCTCGTGTCCAGCGTCGGCGGCGCGGCGGGCCCGCTCTACGGCACCTTGTTCCTGCAGATGGGCCAGAGCGCCGCGGGCCGCGACTCGCTCGACCTCGAAGGCTGGACGGCGGCGCTCGACGCGGGCGTGAAGGGCGTGCAGGCGCGCGGCAAGGCGCAGGAGGGCGACAAGACGATGCTCGACGCGCTGCTGCCGGCCGTCGAGGCGCTCCGGAGCGCGGCGGGGGAGGGCGCCGGCCTGGCCGAAGCGCTCGAGCGCTCCGCGGGGGCCGCGCGGGCGGGGATGGAGGCGACCATCCCGCTGGAGGCGCGCAAGGGCCGTGCGAGCTACCTCGGCCCGCGCAGCGTCGGGCATCAGGACCCGGGAGCGACGTCGTCGCATCTGCTCCTGCGCGCGGCGGCGGACGCCGCGCGGGCGGGCTGAGGCGGGCTGCAAGCCGCGCCCCGCGGGGGGCGGGCGCGGTGGCAGGACTGTAGTGTCCCGGCGCGGTGGAGAGGGCCGGGTGGCGAGGCCGTCGAGGAGAGGAGAGGTGAGGCGTGAGCATCTTCGGTGCTGAGACGATCGGGACCGCGATCCTGATCCTGCTGGGCGACGGGGTGGTGGCAGCGACGCTGCTCGCCCGGTCGAAGGCGGAGAACGGCGGATGGATCGTCATCACGTGGGGATGGGCCATGGGCGTCCTCATCGGCGTCTACGCGGTTGGGCAGTTCAGCGGGGCGCACATCAATCCAGCCGTGACCTTCGGGAACGCGCTGATCGGCAACACGGAATGGGGCGACGTGCCCGCGTACTTCGCGGGGCAGTTCGTCGGCGCCTTCATCGGAGCGACGCTCGTGTGGGCGACGTACTTGAACCACTGGCGCATCACGGAGGACCCGGGCCTCAAGCTCGCCGTCTTCTGCACCGCGCCGGCCGTGCGCCACACGGTCAACAACCTCATCACCGAGATCATCGGCACGTTCCTGCTCGTGTTCGGGGTGCTCGCGATCGTCGCGGACCCGCCGACGGGCGAGAACGGCATCATCGGGCTGCTCGTCGCGCTGCTCGTGCTGGGGATCGGCCTCTCGCTCGGCGGCCCGACCGGGTACGCGATCAACCCGGCGCGCGACCTCGGCCCGCGGATCATGCACGCGATCCTGCCCATCCCGGGCAAGGGCGACTCGGACTGGAGCTACTCGTGGATCCCGGTCGTCGGCCCGCTGATCGGCGGCGGCCTCGGCGCGCTGGCCTTCGACCTCTTCTTCCCCGGTTGATCCGCGGGACCTCGCAGACCCGCACGCGGGCGACCGCCGCACCGGCGCGCCGCCCGCCGACCCAGTCGACGTAGACCACGAGAAGGACGGAAACCCCACATGGCCAAGTACGTCGCAGCGCTCGACCAGGGCACGACGAGCACGCGCTGCATGCTGTTCGACCACGGCGGCAAGGTGGTCAGCGTCTCCCAGAAGGAGCACGAGCAGATCTATCCCAAGCCGGGCTGGGTCGAGCACGACGCCAACGAGATCTGGTCGCGCACGCAGGAGGTCGCCGAGGAGGCGCTCCAGTCCGCCGGGGCGAGCACCGGCGACATCGCGGCGCTCGGCATCACGAACCAGCGCGAGACCGCGCTCGTCTGGGACCGCACGACGGGCGAGCCCGTCTTCAACGCGATCGTGTGGCAGGACACCCGCACGGACCGGCTGGTGGACGAGCTCAGCCGCGACGGCGGCCAGAACCGCTTCCAGGAACAGACCGGCCTGCCGCTGGCGACGTACTTCTCCGGTCCGAAGGTGCGCTGGATCCTCGACAACGTCGACGGCGTCCGCGACCGCGCCGAGTCGGGCGACCTCGTGTTCGGCAACATGGACACCTGGCTCATCTGGAACCTCACCGGCGGCACGGACGGCGGCCTGCACATCACGGACGTCACCAACGCGAGCCGCACGCTCCTGATGGACCTCAAGACGCTCGACTGGGACGACGCGCTGTGCGAGGCGATCGGCGTCCCGCGCGCGATGCTGCCGGAGATCCGCTCGTCGAGCGACGTCTACGGCGAGGTGCGGTCTGGCGGCGCCCTCCAGGGCGTGCAGATCGCCGGCATCCTCGGCGACCAGCAGGCGGCGACGTTCGGGCAGACCTGCTTCTCGCCCGGCGAGGCGAAGAACACCTACGGCACGGGCAACTTCCTGCTGCTGAACACGGGCACGGACCTCGTGCTGTCGAAGAACGGCCTGCTCACCACCGTCGGGTACAAGATCGGCGACTCGGACCCGATCTACTGCCTCGAGGGGTCGATCGCCATCACCGGCGCGCTCGTGCAGTGGCTGCGCGACAACCTGAAGATGATCAAGGCCGCGCCGGAGGTCGAGGAGCTCGCGCGCTCCGTCGAGGACAACGGCGGCTGCTACATCGTGCCGGCCTTCTCCGGCCTGTTCGCCCCGTACTGGAAGTCGAACGCGCGCGGCGTCGTGGCGGGCCTGACGCGCTACGTCACCGCGGGCCACATCGCGCGCGCGACGCTCGAGGCCACCGCGTTCCAGAGCCGCGAGGTCGTCGAGGCCATGAACCAGGACTCCGGCGTGGACCTCGAGTCGCTCAAGGTCGACGGCGGCATGGTCCAGAACGATCTGCTCATGCAGTTCCAGGCCGACCTCCTCGGCGTGCCGGTCATCCGCCCGGCGGTCGCCGAGACGACGGCGCTCGGCGCCGCCTACGCCGCCGGGCTCGCCACCGGGTTCTGGAACGAGATCGAGGACCTGCGCGAGAACTGGATCGAGGACAAGCGCTGGGAGCCGCAGATGGCCTCCGAGCAGCGCGACGAGTACTACAAGTACTGGAAGCGCGCGGTCACGCGGACCTTCGACTGGTTCGACAGCGAGGAGGAAGCGCAGGCCGAGGCCTGATGCGCCACGGCCACCGGGGGGCGGGCCCGCCGCCCCCCGCTGCCGTCATACTCACGCCATGACCACGCTGCAGGCCGACGTGCTCGTCATCGGCGGCGGGGCGACGGGCGCCGGCGTCGCGTGGGACTGCGCGCTGCGCGGCTACGACACCGTCCTGGTCGACCGGCGCGACCTCGCAGAGGGGACGTCGGGCCGCTTCCACGGCCTGCTGCACTCCGGCGGTCGCTACGTGGTCAAGGACCCGGACGCCGCCGTGGAGTGCGTCGAGGAGAACGCCATCGTCCGCCGCGTCGCCGCCGACGCGGTCGAGGACACGGGCGGCCTGTTCGTGAGCACGCCGGGAGACGACCTCGCGTACGGCGACCGCTTCCTCGAGGGCTGCCGCGCCTCGCACCTCCCGGTCGAGGAGATCGGCGTCGCCGAGGCGCTGCGGCGCGAGCCGCTCCTCAACCCCGGGATCACGCGCGCCTTCGTCGTGCCGGACGCCTCCGTCGACGTGTGGAAGCTCGTCTGGGCGCTGGCCGACGGCGCCGCCGCGCACGGCGCGCGCGTCCTCACCTACCACCGCGTCGTGGGGATCCGGCGCGACGGCGACGAGGTGTGCGGCGCGCGGCTGCGCAACGAGCTCTCCGGCGAGGAGGTCGACGTCGAGGCGGCGTTCACGATCAACGCCTCCGGCGCGTGGGCGGCCGAGGTGGCCGAGATGGCCGGCTGCGAGGGCATCCACGTGGCGCCGGGCAAGGGGATCATGATCGCCATGAACCACCGGCTGGTGAACACGGTGGTCAACCGCCTCGTCATGCCCGCGGACGGCGACATCCTCGTGCCGATCCGGACGGTCAGCGTGATCGGGACGACGGACATCCGCTCCCGCCACGCCGACGAGCTGCCGGTCACGCAGGAGGAGGTCGACCAGATGCTCGACGACGGCGACCGCCTCGTGCCCGGGCTCCGCTCGGCGCGCGCCCTGCGCGTGTGGGCGGGCGTCCGGCCGCTGTTCGAGGACAAGAAGACGGGCGAGACCGACTCGACGCGGGACGTCAGCCGCTCCCACGCCATGCTCGACCACCTCGAGCGCGACGGGCTGCGCCGCTTCCTCACCATCACCGGCGGCAAGCTCACGACGTACCGCCTGATGGCGAAGGACATCGTCGACGCGATGGTGCGCCAGCGCGGCGAGGCCCGCCCGTGCCGGACGGCGGAGACGCCGCTGCCCGGCTCCGAGGAGGGCCGGCCGTACCGGCTCGGCGTGCGCCTGCGGGCGCGCGAGGACGAGCTGCGCTCCGAGCAGATCATCTGCGAGTGCGAGCTCGTCGGCCGCCGCCGCCTCGAGGACGCGATGCGCCGCCGCGGGACCGCGAACCTCGACGACATCCGCCGCAACCTGCGGCTCGGCATGGGCCCGTGCCAGGGCGGGTTCTGCATGTACCGCGCCGCCGGCATCCTGCACGGCATCGGCCGGATGGACGGCCCGCGGGCCACCGGCTCGCTGCGCCACTTCCTGCAAGAGCGCTGGAAGGGGATGTGGCCGGTGCTCTACGGCGACCAGCTCCGGCAGGCGCGCCTCGACGACTGGATCTTCCAGGGCCTGCTGGACGTGGAGCACGTGCCCGCCGACACCAACGGGCTGCCGGCGCCGGTCGACGCCGAGCTCGAGGCCACGCCGCTCCTATGAGCTACGACGTCATCGTCGTCGGCACCGGCGTCGCCGGGCTTGCCGCGGCCGTGCGGCTGGCCGAGGACGGCGCGCGCGTGCTCGTGCTCGCGAAGGGCATCGGCGCGACGCACCTCACGGGCGCCACCGTGGACGTGCTCGGCTACGACCCCGAGCGCGTGGAGGCGCCGGGCGACGCGCTGGGGCGGCTCGTCGCCGCGCAGCCCGGGCACCCGTACGCGCGCGTGGGCGCGGAGGCGGTGGGGGAGGCGCTCGCGTGGCTGCGCGCGCAGGTGGCCGCGAGCCCGTTCGCGCCGTATGCCTACGAAGGCGGGCTGGAGCGCAACCACCTGCTGCCGACCGCCGTCGGGGCGCCGAAGCCGACGGCGATGGCGCCGCGGACGATGCTGGCGGGCGACCTGCGCGCGGGCGGCGCGCCGATCTGCATCGCCGGGATCCGGCGGCTCAAGGACTTCCACCCGCTGCTGTGCGCCGAGAACATCGCCGCGGCGACCGGCACCGAGGCGCGCGGCGTGGAGCTCGACCTCCCCCTCACGGGCCGCGCCGACGAGAACGCGCAGGGCCTGGCCCGGCAGCTCGAGGATCCCGTGGTCCGCGGCGCGCTCGTGCAGCAGCTCGCCAACACGCTGCGCGTCGGCGAGCGCGTGGGCCTGCCCGCCGTGCTCGGCCTCGGCGACCCGCACGCCGTCTGGTCCGATCTCGAGCACCGGCTCGGCCGCCCCGTGTTCGAGATCCCGACGCTGCCGCCGTCCGTGCCGGGGATGCGGCTCTACACGATCCTGCGCGCGGCCCTGCGCCGCGCGGGCGGCCGGCAGGTCATCGGCCCCGAGGTCGTCGGCCCGGTCGCGGCCGGCGCGCGGCTGGAGGGCCTGCGCGTGCGCGTCGGCAAGCGCGAGGAGGTCCGCCGTGCCGGCCACGTCGTGCTCGCCACGGGCGGCTTCGCCTCGGGCGGGCTCCAGCTCGACTCGCGCTGGCGGGCGCGGGACGCGGCGCTCGGGCTGCCGCTCGCCGGCGTGCCGGAGCCCGGCGAGCTGCGCTTCACCCCGCGCTACTTCGAGGACCAGCCGATGGCGCGCGCGGGCATCGCCGTCGACGACGAGCTGCGCCCGCTCGGCGCCGACGGGGAGCCCTCGTACGAGAACGTCCGCGTCGCGGGCGCCTCGATCGCCGGCGCGGCGCCGTGGAAGGAGAAGTCGGGCGAGGGCATCAGCCTGGCCACCGGCCTCCGCGCCGCCGGCCTGATCCTGCACGCGACGCGCACGGCCGCCGCACCGGCGGCCGGCGCCACGATGGAGGCGCCATGACGACCGGAACGCCCGAGACCGCGGGCGGCGTCCTCGGCGAACTGATGCGCGGGTCGCTCGACCACTGCGTGAAGTGCACGATCTGCGAGACGCAGTGCCCGTTCTCCAACGCGACGCCGCTCTTCCCGGGGCCGAAGTACGTCGGCCCGCAGGCGGAGCGCTTCCGCGTCGCGGGCGAGCCGTCGCCCGACGCGTCGGTCGACTACTGCTCGAGCTGCGGGATCTGCACGCAGGTGTGCCCGCAGGGCGTCCACATCGCGGAGATCAACACGCAGGCCAAGGCCGAGCTGCGCAAGACCACGGGCGTCCCCCTGCGCGACCACCTGCTCGCCCGGCCGACGGTCGCCGGCCGGCTCGGGACGCCGGTCGCGCCGCTGGCCAACTGGACGCTGCGCAACCGCACGCTGCGGCGGATCGGCGAGGCGACGCTCGGCCTGCACCGCAGCGCGCCGATGCCGCGCTTCGCGGGCCGGACGTTCCAGACGTGGGCGCGCGGCCACGCCAAGCCGGCCGCCCAGCGCCGCATCGCCTTCTTCCACGGCTGCGGCATCAACTACTACGAGCCGCGCCTCGGCGAGATGACCGTCGCGCTGCTCGAGCGCAACGGCTTCGCCGTCGAGGTCCCGAAGCAGGACTGCTGCGGCCTGCCCGCGCAGTCCAACGGGCTGTTCGACAGCGCGCGGGGCTACGTGAAGCGGCTCGTCGCCAACCTCGTGCCCTACGCGCGCGAGGGAGTCGACATCGTCTCGACCTCGACGAGCTGCTGCCTCATGCTCAAGCGCGAGGCGCGCGAGATCCTCGCGCTGGAGGACGATCCCGACCTGCGGCTCGTGTCCGACGGCATCTACGACATCTGCGAGTACCTGCTCGCCCTCCACGGCCGCGGGGAGCTGAACACGGACTTCGCGCCGGTCCCGGAGACCGTCACCTACCACGCGCCGTGCCAGCAGCGCGGCCACGGGATCGGCAAGCCCGCGCTCGACCTGCTCGCGCTCGTGCCGGAGCTGCGGGTCATCGAGCTCGACGCGGCGTGCTGCGGCGTCGCCGGGACCTACGGGCTCAAGAAGGAGAAGTACCCGATCTCGATGAAGGTCGGCGCGGAGCTGTTCGGCCAGATCGCGGCGGCGCCGCCGGGCATCAACGCGTGCGACTCGGAGACGTGCCGCTGGCAGATCCAGCACGCGACGGGCGTGCGCAGCGTGCATCCCGTCGAGCTGCTGCACCGCGCCGCCGGCCTTCCCTGAGCAGGCCGCCGGATGGTCGGGATCGTGATCGTCTCCCACAGCGCCCGCCTGGCGGAGGGCGTGGTGGAGCTGGCGCGCCAGATGGGCGGGGAGGAGCTCGCGATCGAGGCCGCCGGCGGCATGGAAGACGGCTCGATCGGCACGGACATGGCGCTCGTGCTGGGCGCGATCGAGCGGGCGCGCTCGCCCGACGGCGTGCTCGTGCTCATGGACCTCGGCAGCGCGCTGATGAGC
Organism: Solirubrobacteraceae bacterium; assembly: GCA_035563395.1. Taxonomy (GTDB): domain Bacteria; phylum Actinomycetota; class Thermoleophilia; order Solirubrobacterales; family Solirubrobacteraceae; genus DASQMT01. The sequence continues at coordinate 174 of DATMVH010000222.1, read as the reverse complement.
GCCGAGATGGCGGTGGAGATGGCGGGGAAGGACGGCGGGCCGGTGCTGCTGTCCGAGGCGCCGCTGATCGAGGGCGCGGTGGCCGCGGCCACGAGCGCGCGCGTCGGGCTGTCGCTCGAGGAGGTCGCGGCGGAGGCGCGCGGCGCGCTGCGGGCCAAGCAGGAGCAGCTGGGC
>DATMVH010000221.1:0-2192 GCA_035563395.1 Solirubrobacteraceae bacterium | reverse complement strand
AGGCCGGCGTAGACGTCGACGTCGACGTTGCGCGGCAGCGACCCGGCGAACACGCAGACGGACGCGCCCTTCGCGAGGTAGAGCAGCTTGTCGACGAACAGCTCGATCTCCTGCTCGGACACGGACGGCCCGCGCTCGTTGATCTCCGTCTGCTCGCCGGTCGTCGGGTCGATGACCGCGGTGTTGGTGCGCGACTCCTCGCGGATGCGCACGAAGTCCGAGAGAACGGAGAGCTGCGTCAGCTGCTCGACGATCCGCGTGCCCGTCGCGCCGCCGGCGAGCCCGGTCGCGATCACCGGGGCGCCGAGGGTCTTGAGGACGCGGGCCACGTTGACGCCCTTGCCGCCCGGCATGGTGGTCTGCTCGACCGTGCGGTGGCGCCGGCCGAGGCGGAAGTTCGGCACCGCGAGGGTCTTGTCGATCGCCGTGTTCAGCGTGACGGTCAGGATCATGCGGCCTCCGGCTCGGAGCGGGTGGCGCGGCGGCGGACGGGTCCTCTCCTCAGACGCCGCACCACCAGCACGGTACCGGTCGCGACGGCTGCCGCCAGCAGGACGACCAGCGGCTGCGTGAACCAGTCCTTGGCCTTCTGGGTCAGGCCCGCGGCGGGAACGGAGGCCGCGGCCTCGATCGGGACGCGCGCCACGCGCCGACCGTCGACGAGCACCTCGCGCCACCCGATGCGCGTGCCGCGCTCGATCGGGCCCTCGACCTCGGCGGGCACGCCGACGTCCCGCGTGCGGATCGTGGCGTCCGTCCGGACGGTTCGGCGCAGCGTCGTTCCGGCGGCGAGCGGGAGCGCGGCGCCGCGCCGGTAGCGGATCGGGACGTTGCCGGCGAAGTCCCCGTCCCGAACGAGCGAACGGCGGCGGAACTGGCGCAGCCCCCACGTCAGCAGCCCGAGCGTGTCGCCGTTGCGGGCCGCCTCCGACGACGTGCCGAGGACGACGGACACCATGGAGGCGCCGCGGCGCGTGCCGGTGCCCACGAGCACGTAGCCGGCGCCGAGCGTGTGGCCGGTCTTGAGCCCGTTCACCCACGCGGGCCCCGAGACGACGAGCGTGTTGCGGTTGCGCACCGTGCGCGAGCGGTCGCCGCTCTCCAGCACGACCCGGCTGCGGTCGGCGAGGCGCCGCAGGAAGCGGTGGCGTCGAACCCGCACGGCGAGCCGGGCGAGGTCGCGGGCGGAGGAGAAGTTGCGCGCGGCGTCCAGGCCGATCGGGTTCGCGAAGTGCGTGTTCGTCAGGCCGAGGCGGCGTGCGCGGCGGTTCATCGCCCGCACGAAGGCGGCGCGCGAGCCGGAGACGGCCTCCGCCAGCGTCACCGCGGCGTCGTTCGCGGACTCGAGCATCAGGCCGCGGAGCAGGTCCCTGACCGTGAGCCGCTCCCCCGCCCGCAGGCCGAGCTGCGACTCCACCGGCAGGGCGTCGTAGTCCGCGGCGGGGACGACCTCGGACAGCGCGACGCGGTCGACGGTGAGCAGCGCCGTCATGAGCTTCGTGGCCGAGGCGATCGGGCGGCGGGCGTCCGCGGCGCGCGCGTACAGGACCTCGCCCGTGCTCGGCTCGAGCAGGATGGCGCTCGGCGCGGAGACGGCCGGGGGCGGCGGCGCTTCCCTCGCCCTAGCCGTGGCCGGCAGGAGGCAGAGCGACGCGAGCAGCGCGAGGCCGCAGGCGACGGCGCGGCTCATCGCCGCAGGCGGATCCTCGTACCCGGCGCGAGCGTCTGCGGGTCGAGCGTCGGGTTGAGCGAGAGGATGTCCTCGAGCGGCACGCCGGTCTTCTCCGCGATGCCCGACGGCGTGTCGCCCGGCTTGACCCTGTAGAAGCGGCGCTCGCGCCGCTTGCGGCCGCCCTCCTTGCCGGACGTGGTCGTCGTGCCGCCGCCGTTCGCGTTCGTGTCGAGCGCGCTGCCGGGGGTCGCGACGCGTTCCGGGTCCGTCGACGAGGAGGACACGACGAGCACGAGCGCGACCGCCGCCGCGACCAGCGCGAGCGGCGCCAGGAACCGCGCAGGGCTGCGACCGGCCATGCGCCGCGATGATATCTCCAGGGTCCGGCGGACCGGGACGGCTCGCGCTGCGTCAGCGCAGCTCCCACGCCGCGGCGCGGAGCCGTTCCGCCTCCGCACGCGCCGCGTCGGCCGGGTCGCCGCGGGCGGTCTCGTGCGCGTCGACGATGGAGCGCGACGCG
>DATMVH010000220.1:0-7619 GCA_035563395.1 Solirubrobacteraceae bacterium | reverse complement strand
TGGCGGCGATCGCCGCCCGCCGAACGGCCCGCGGCCGCGCCTTGGCCGACCGCGCCCGGTCGGCCGTCGGCCGCGAGCGCGAGCGCCCGCTCGGCGAGCCGTGGAGCTGCGAGTGCGGGCAGTCGTTCCTCGTGGCGGGGGTCGACCGCCACCGCATCTACTGGCTCCCGGACGCGAGCCCCGACGACCCGGTCCTCTCGGGCCGCTGTCCCAACTGCGACCGGCCGCTGCCGTCGGAGTCGAGCGGCGCCCGCGCGGCCTGAGCGGAGGGCCGGGCCGATGAGCCGCATCACCGCCCTCGAGACCTTCGACGTGCGCTTCCCGACGTCGCGGGAGCTCGACGGGTCCGACGCCGTCAACGTCGACCCCGACTACTCCGCCGCGTACGTCGTCGTCCGGACGGACGCCGGCGACGGGCTCGAGGGCCACGGCTTCGCGTTCACCTGCGGCCGCGGCAACGAGGTGCAGGCGGCGACGATCGACGCCTACGCGCCCTTCGTCGCCGGGCTCGAGGTCGAGGCGGTCTTCGAGGACATGGGCGGCCTGCACCAGGCGCTGACGGGCGAGAGCCAGCTGCGCTGGCTGGGGCCGGAGAAGGGCGTCGTCCACATGGCGGTGGCCGCGATCGTCAACGCCCTCTGGGACCTGCGCGCGAAGCGCGAGGGCAAGCCGCTGTGGAAGCTCCTGGCCGACATGGACCCGGAGGAGATCGTCGCGCTGGCCGACTTCACCTATCTCACGGACGCGATCACGCCGGCCGAGGCGCTGGGGATGCTCGAGGAGCGCCGGGCCGGCCGCGCGGAGCGCGAGCGCACCCTGCGCGAGCGCGGGCTGCCCGCGTACACGACCTCGCCGGGCTGGCTCGGCTACGACGACGAGAAGCTCCGCCGCCTCACCGCCGAGGCGCTGGCCGACGGCTTCACGCAGATCAAGCTCAAGGTCGGCGCGGACGCCGGGGACGACGTGCGCCGCTGCGGGATCGCGCGCGAGGTGATGGGCCCCGGGCCGCGGCTGTGCATCGACGCCAACCAGGCGTGGGACGTGCCGACGGCGATCGAGCGCGTGCGCGCGCTGGCGGACTTCGACCTCACGTGGATCGAGGAGCCGACGAGCCCCGACGACGTCGTCGGCCACTCGGTGATCGCGCGCGCCGTCGCGCCGGTCGGCGTCGCGACGGGCGAGCACGCGCAGAATCGCGTGGTGTTCAAGCAGCTCCTGCAGCTCGACGCGATCCGCTACTGCCAGATCGACGCGTGCCGGCTCGCCGGGGTCAACGAGGTGATCGCCGTGCTGCTGCTGGCCGCGAAGCACGGCGTGCCGGTGTGCCCGCACGCCGGCGGCGTCGGGCTGTGCGAGCTCGTCCAGCATCTCGCCGCCTTCGACTACGTGGCGCTCGGCGGCGACCTGGACGACCGGGTCGTGGAGTACGTCGACCACCTGCACGAGCACTTCGTCGACCCGTGCGTCGTCGAGCGGGCGCGCTACCGCGCCCCGTCGGCGCCCGGCTACAGCTCGGAGATGCGGCGCGAGTCGATCGAGCGGTACTCCTTCCCGCACGGCGCGGAGTGGGCGGGCGCCTGACGCGCACGGCCTGAGCGTGGCCGCGAGCGGCGCGGCGTGGCGCCGTCGATGCCGCGCGGCACTCGATCGCGCCCCCGAGCGTTCCGCTTGACACGGGTACTCGCCGTGCACCAGCATCGGCGTTCCGCGCACACGGGTGCGCCGCGACCGGCGCGTCTGGGGAGAGGAGAGGACGCTGATGCTGACCCGCGAGACGATGACCGACGAGCAGCGCAAGTCGGTCGCGCTCGAGTACCTCAAGGCCTTCGACAACGGAGGCGTCACCTCGACGGGCGGGAGCGTCCTCGACCTGTTCGCCGAGGACGCGCAGGTCTACTTCGCCAAGTGGGGGCTCGCGGAGGGCAAGGACCGGATCGGCCGGTTGTTCGGGGACGTCGGCGCCACGCTCGAGTCGATCAAGCACGACTACTCGTCGTTCAACTGGATCATGACCGGGACGGACACCTTCGCGGTCGAGGGCACGAGCTACGGCGAGCACCGCGACGGGCCGTGGCGCGCCGGCGTGACGCACGCGGGCCGCTGGTGCGACGTGTTCGAGGTGCGCGACTTCCTCATCCAGCGCTGCTTCATCTACCTCGACCCGGACTACGCGGGCAAGGACACCGAGCGCTACGAGTGGCTCGCGGCCGGCGGGCGCGATCCCTCGCTCCCGCTCGGCTGATCCCGGAGGAGGAGGCATGCACGAGATCACGCGGGACGCGGTGGCGCCGCGGACCGCCGCCGCGCCCGCCGACGTCGACTGGGCGGACGCGCGCTTCGACGCCGAGGCGGACGTCGTCGTGGTGGGCGGCGGCGCGAGCGGGCTGCCCGCCGCGCTGTTCGCCCGCTGGCTCGGCAACGACGTGACGCTGCTCGAGAAGGCGCCGCGCCTCGGCGGCACGGCCAACAAGGCGGCGTTCTGGTACTGGGTCCCCAACAACGCGCCGATGCGGGCGCTGGGCGCCGAGGACGCCGAGGAGGACTTCGCCCGCTACTGCGCGCGCCTGTCGGCGCCCGAGCGCTACGACCCGGCGCATCCCACGCTCGGCCTGGACGCGTGGGAGTTCGACGCGATCCGCGCCATCCACGCCAGCGCGGCGCCCGCCGTGGAGCTGCTCGCGGAGCGCGACGCGCTGCCGTACCGCCACTGCGAGGCGGTGCCCGACTACTGGTCCGAGCTGCCCGAGGACAAGGCGCCGACGGGGCGGGTGCTCGTCCCGCGCGACGCCCGCGAGTCGATGTCCGACGGCGGCCTGAACGGCATCCGCACCATGCGCGCCGCCGCCGAGCGCGACGGGGTGGAGATCCGGCTCGGCCACCGGGTCCAGCGCGTGCTGCGCGCGGACGGCGCCGTGGCCGGGGTGGAGGCGACCACGGTGGAGGGCGCGGACGTGCGGATCCGCGCGCGCAAGGCCGTCGTCTTCGCGTCGGGGGGCTTCACGCACGACGCCGAGCTGCGCCGCAACTTCCTCAGCGCGCCGGTCCTCGGGGGCTGCGCGGCGATGACGAACGAGGGCGACTTCGTCCGCATCGCCACGTCGCTCGGCGCGCAGCTGCGCAACATGAACTACGCGTGGATGTGCCCGGTCCCGCTCGAGCGCGCCGTCGCCGCCGACCCCGCCATGATCGGCATGTTCTCGGTCGCCGGGGACTCCATGCTGTTCGTCGACAAGCGCGGCCGCCGGGTGGTCAACGAGAAGCTGCCGTACAACGAGCTCGCGCAGAAGTTCTTCGAGTGGGACCCGCTTGCCGGCGAGTACCCGTTTCTCGTGCTGATCCAGGTCTGGGACGGGCGCAGCCAGGAGCACTCGGCGAGCGACGAGTACGGCCGCCTGATCGTCCCGCCGGGCGCCGACGACGCGCACGTCATCCGCGGAGAGACGCTCGACGACCTGAGCGTGGCCATCGGCGAGCGGCTCGCACGCTACGCGGGGGCGACCGGCGGGCTGCGCCTGAGCCCGGACTTCGGCGCGAACCTCCGCGCGTCGATCGCGCGCTTCAACGCGCTGGCCGCGACGGGCGTGGACACGGACTTCGGCCGCGGCGAGCGCGCGGTGCAGCAGCTCTTCAACGGCGAGGTGAAGGACGAGCCGGGGCGCCGGAACCCGACCATGTGGCCGCTCGCGGACACCGGCCCGTACTACGCCGCGCTCGTCACCGGCGGCACGCTCGACACGAAGGGCGGCCCGAAGACGACGCCCGACGGGGCGGTGCTCGACGACCTCGACCGGCCGATTCCGGGCCTCTACGGCGTCGGCAACTGCGTGGCGTCGGCGTCGCGGCGGGCCTACTGGGCGGGCGGGGCGACGATCGGCCCGATGATCGCCTTCGCCTACCGCGCGGCGAACGCCGCGCATCGCGAGCCGGTGAAGGGGCCGCGGTCGGCCGCGCCGGTGGCATAGCGCGTCACGCGTCAGGGCCGGCGCGCGGCTCGAGCAGCCCGAGCCGCCGCGCCAGCCCGAGCGCCGGCAGCACCTGCGCGAGCAGGGTCACGATGATCGCGAGGGCGACCACGCCGGCGAGGACGTCCGCGTCAGGGACGCCGAGGCCGGGGAGGACGCCCACGAGCACGCCGGTCTCGCGCGTCCAGGCGAGGAACGCGAGCTCCTCGCGCGACCGGCGCGCGCGCCGGTCGGGCAGCGCGCACGCCGGCACGGTGAGCGGGCGCGCGACGAGGACGAGCACGCCGATCACCGCGAGGGCGGGCAGCGCGTGGTCCGGCAGCACGGCGAGCGGCAGGTTCGCTCCCACGACGACGAAGACGAAGGTCGTCACGAGGTCCGAGAGCGTCGACGCGAAGCACCCGACGTCGCGCTCGTGCTCCGTGTGCATCCGCAGCGGAGCGCGCCCATGTTGCCGACGACGACGCCGGCGAGGAAGGCCCCGAGGTAGCCGCTTCCCCCCGCGGAGCCGAGGGAGACGTAGCCGATGGCGAGGACGCGAGCGCGGCGACCGGCGCGGAGTCGCGCCAGATGCCGGCGCGGTGGCTCGAGATCGTCGCCGCCAGCACGACGCCCGCCCCACGCCCAGCAGCGTGCCGAGCACGAGCTCGCCGAGGAAGTCGGCGACGGGCTCGCCGAGCGACGCGTCGCCGAGCGGCACGTCACCACGTCGAGCGCCTGCGGGCCGAGCAGCGCGCCGGCGGCGACCAGCAGCAGGACGTGCGGCACGCGCGCGACGTCCGCGACCGCTCGGGCGGCCAGGCCGGCGACGAGCAGGAGGCCGATGGTGAGGATCACGTCGTCGGTCATGGCGGCGGCGCGAGCGCGCCATCCTCGCGCATGCGACGGGCGGATATGGTCGGCGGCGGCGTGATCGTCTTCCTGCTCATCGGCCGCGTGCCGACCGTGCTGCTGCTCGCGCAGCTCGGGATGCTGTACCTCATCGCGCTCGACCTGCGGGAGGAGCGGGACCTCGACGTCCGGGTGAAGGCGTGGTGGCTGCTGCTCGTCCTGCTGCTCGGCGTGCCGGGCTTCCTCGCCGAGAAGGCCTGGCTGCACCTGCGCCGCCGGCGCGACGCCGCGGCGGACGGCCGCCGCCCGGCGCGCTGAGCCGCACTACACCGGAAGAAAGAAAACCACGCTCTCCGGCGGCGTCGTGTATATGTTCCAATTTGTACGAGGGTCGCGTCGCCGGGAGGGGGAGCGTGGTCGAAGCCGTCGTTGCGCAGGTTCAGACGCTGCAGGACGCGGCGAGCGCCGACGCGCAGGTCCGTGACTCGGCCATCCTCGCCGAGCAGTTCTACTTCTTCACCGTCGTCCTGATGTGGCTCATCCACGCCGGCTTCATGGCGTACGAGGCCGGCGTCGCGCGCCGCAAGAACGTCATGTCGACGGCGATGAAGAACATCCTCACCATCGCCGTCGTCACGCCGACGTTCTACTACTTCGGCTGGTGGATCTACTCCTGCGCGCAGCCCGGCCTGCCCATCGGTCCGAACAGCAGCGACTTCACGTCCGTCACGTGCCAGTCGGGGATCCCCTGGAGCGACGCGTTCGGGCCGAACCTCACCAACAACATCAACCTGATCTTCTTCCTGGCGTTCCTGCTGTTCTCCTGGACCACCGCGTCGATCATGTCCGGCGCGCTGATCGAGCGCGTGCGGATCAGCGCCTACCTCCTGCTCGCGTGCCTGCTCGGCTCGGTCGTGTGGATCCTCGACGCGGCGTGGGGCTGGAGCGCCGGCGGATGGCTGACGCTGCGCTTCGGCTTCCACGACTCGATCGCCTCGGGCGTCGTCCACGGCGTCGCCGGAGCCTTCACGCTCGGAGTGCTGTTCAACCTCGGGCCGCGCATCGGCCGCTACACGCACGACGGCCTCGCACGCCGGTTCAAGCCCCACAACCTGCACATCACCGCGCTGGGGCTGATGCTGATATTCACCGGGTTCTACGCCTTCTACGGGGCGTGCCTCGTGATCGCGTCGACCTCCTTCCCGGGCTGGGCGACCATCTACCTGAGCCCCACCACGCTCGGGTCGATCACGATGGTGATCACGATGGGCTTCGCCGGCGGGTTCACCGGCGGCTACTTCGCCAGCCGGGGCGACCCGTTCTGGACCATCTCAGGCGGCCTGGCAGGGGTGATCGGCGTGTCGGCCGGCGCCGACGTCTACGCGCCGTCGCTCGCATACCTGGTCGCGATGCTCACCGCCGCCCTCGCCTACTACGCGAGCCGCTGGATCGAGGATCGCCAGCGGGTCGACGACGCGGTCGGCGCCGTCGCGGTGCACGGGGTGTCGGGCTTCCTCGGCGTCTTCTGGGTCGGCGTCTTCGCCGCGGGCTACCCGACGGGCCTCAACAACGTCGAGAGCTCGATCGGCGGCCAGCTCATGGGCATCGCGACGTTCCTGCCACTCGGCTTCCTCAGCGGCTACTGCGCGTCGTGGGTGCTGAAGCGGGCCAACCTGCTGCGCGTTCCGCCGGAAGTCGAGATCGAGGGCCTCGACCGGGCGGAGTACGAGACGGACTTCTATCCCGAGCACGAGCGCGCGCGCGAGGCCGTGGTCGAGCCCGACGGCACGCTCGTGGAGTCCGAGGGCGTGCTCCTCGGAGCGTGGGAAGAGACGCGGAGGTGAGAGATGCCGGCGATCATCGACAGCGCTCCTGACTGCGTCGCGAGCATCGACGGCGCGCGGCCGGCCGACGACTCGGCCGACTTCATCCTCCAAGCGGCCTACGAGGAGTGCGCGGGCTTCATGACGTTCGGGCCGGGCAGCACGTACGGGGAGGGCGGCGCGGGCGCGGCGACGTCGTACTACGTCCTCACGGCGATCGGGATCGCGGTGATGGTCGCGGCCCTGGTCGTGTGGGTGATCTACGAGGACCGGCGGCTGCGAACGCACGCGCGCAGGCTGCGGCGCACGGGCGTGCACGTCGAGTCGGGCGAGTGAGGAGGCGCGGATGGCGGAGAAGCCCGAGCCGAAGGGCCAGATCGAGTTCCCGGAGCTGCAGACCCACCGCAAGGCCTTCGAGCGCGGCATGCTTGCGCTCGCGCTCGCGTGCGTGGTCGTGGTGCTCGTGATCGTCCTCTTCACCGGGCTGGGAACCGAGTTCCGCCCGAAGGCGTGACGAGCGGCTCGCGGCCACGCGCGCGGCTCGACCGCCGCGCCGTCGTCGGCCTCGTCGTGCTCTTCGCGCTGGCCCTCGCCGTCTCGCGCGGCTGTCAGCAGTCGCAGGTGCGGATCACGCAAGAGCAGGCGATCGCCGCGGCCGAGCGGCAGGTCGGCTTCACGCCGCGCCGCACGCAGATCCGGCTGATCCGCCAGGGGCTGTCCGGGCGTCCGTACTGGGCGGTCTCGCTGTCCGTGCCCGGGCGCGGGGACGCCTTCCTGCGGCTCGCCACGGTGCGCGTGGACGCCAACACCGGCGCGGTCGCGGAAGTCCACGAGCAGCCGTAGGGATGGACGGTCGGCTCGTCGTCCGGCACGGGCCGCGCCACGTCCCCGCGGTGGCGCTGACCTTCGACGACGGGCCGGGCGCCGTCACCGCCGCGGTGCTCGACGTGCTGTCGGCGCATGGCGCGCGCGCCACCTTCAACGTGCTCGGCCCGCGGGCGCG
>DATMVH010000219.1:0-9819 GCA_035563395.1 Solirubrobacteraceae bacterium | reverse complement strand
GCCGCCGCGCTCGTGCGCCGGCTCGGCGGCGGCGGGCGCGCGGCGGTGCGCGGCGACGGCCGCGACGAGCTGACCGCCCGCGAGCGCGAGGTGCTGCAGCTCGTGGCCGCCGGGCTGTCGAACGCGGAGATCGCCGAGCGGCTCGTGATCGCGCCCAAGACGGCGGAGCACCACGTCAGCCGGGTGCTCGCGAAGCTCGGCGTGCGCAGCCGCGCCGAGGCGGCCGCGCAGGCCGTGCGAGAGGGCCTCTAGGCGATGCCGTTGCCGCTGAGCACGCCGTCCGGGTCGTAGCGGCGCTTGACGGCGACGAGCCGGTCGAAGACCTCGCCGGCGTACGCCTCGCGAACGGGCCGGCCGGCTGCGAGCGCGTTCACGTACGTGCCGCCGGTGGCGTGCGGCGCGGCGGCGTCCCACACACGCCGCACCCAGTCGGTCGTCGGGCCGAGCGGCTCCTCGCCGGAGCAGCCGATGATCCACGTCTCCGCCCGGGCCGTGCGGTGCCCGAAGGCCGTCGCGCCCGGGGGCACGCGGTCGACGGCACCGCCCATCCACCCCGTGATGACGTGCGACTGCGGCGTCGGCACGTCCTCGAACGTCGCGATCAGCGTGTCGATCAGCTCGTCGCCGACGGCGTCCAGGTAGTGCAGGCGGTCGTGGTAGCGCAGGCCGGGCGGCGCGGTCGCGTCGAGCATCGACTGGAGCGCCACGTACGGCATCGGCTCGACGAGGTCGAGCGCAGGCGGACGGCGTGAGCGCAGCGGGGCGAGCACGCGGTCCCCCTCCGCGAGGTCGCCGCACCAGGCGACGCCGAGGACCGCGGCCGGCCGGCCCTGCAGCTCGGGCGGGAACGGCTCGGACGGCGGCGCGGTGAGCAGCACGGCGAACATCCCGAGCTCCTCCGGAGCGCGCTCCATCAGGTCGCGGGCGGCGCGCATCACCTCGCCCGCCCGCTCCCACGGGTAGGCGAGCAGCCCGGCGAGCACCGCCGGGCCGACGCGGTGCGCGCGGAGCTCGAAGCGCGTCACGACGGCGAAGTCGCCGCCGCCCCCGCGGAGCGCCCAGAAGAGATCGGGGTGCTCGTCGGCCGACGCGCGCGCGATCCGCCCGTCGGCGAGGACGACGTCGGCCGCGAGCAGCGAGTCGATGGTCAGCCCGTGGCGGCGCATGAGCCAGCCGAGCCCGCCGCCGAGCGTGAGCCCGCCGACGCCGGTGTGCGAGATCTGGCCGGCCGGCACCGCGAGCCCGTGCTCCTGCGTCGCCGCGTCGAGCTCGCCCAGCAGCGCGCCGCCGCCGACGCGCACGACCGCGCGCTCCGGATCGACCTCGATCGCGGCCAGCTCGCGCAGGTCGAGGCACAGCGCGCCGTCGCGGACGGAGCGCCCGGACACGGAGTGCGCCCCCGCGCGCACGGTGAACGGCGTTCCGGCCGAGCGGGCCGCGCGGATCGCGGCGCTCACGTCGCCGGGGCCGGTCGCGTAGGCGACGGCGGCGGGACGGCGGTCGATCGCGCCGTTCCAGCAGGCGCGGGCGCGGTCGTAGCCCGCGTCCGAGGGCACGACGACGCGGCCGGCGAAGCCGTGCGCGCGCAGTGTCGCGTGGAGGGCGGAGCGGCGTGGCGTGGCGATGCTCATGGCGCTGAACGGTCGCCGAAGCGGCGCCGGCGGGCATCGGGGGGCCGCCCTATTCGCACCCCCTAACTCGGCATCGCGCAGGTTTAGGCGGGCTTCTCCCAGACGGAGACGTGGGCGCGGCTGTCGCTCGTGAACGGCTCGCGCCGCCACCCGCTCCAGCGCTCCCGCAGCTCCATCCCGGCGAGCTGCGCCATCAGGTCGAGCTCCGCCGGCCACACGTAGCGGAACGGCATGGAGACGCGCTCGACGCGGCCGTCGACGATCTCGAAGTGGTGCGAGACGAGGCCCTGCGCGGCGACGTCGAACTCGTCGATGCCCCAGTGGGCCTCGCTCATGTGGAACACGCGGGCGGTCTCGCCGGGCGGCAGCCGCTGCAGCTCCGGGACGCCGACCTCGATCACGAACCGGCCGCCGGCGTCGAGGTGCGCGGCGACGTTGCGGAAGCACGCGACCTGCGCCGCCTGCGTCGTCAGGTTCATGATCGTGTTGAAGACGAGGTAGGCGACGGAGAAGGTGCCGTCCACGGTCGTGGTCGCGAAGTCGCCGATCGTGACGCCGATGGCGTCGCCGCCGGGCTTCTCGCGCAGCCGGGCGGCCATCGCCCGCGACAGCTCGATCCCGTGCACCGGCACCCCGCGCCGCGCGAGCGGCAGTCCGATCCTCCCCGTCCCGATCCCGAGCTCGAGCGCGCGGCCGCCGCCGGCGAGCTCCGCGAGCAGGTCGACGGCCGGGTCGACGACCGCCGGGTCGAACATGCCGGCGGACGTCTCGTCGTACCGGGCGGCGACGCGCTCGCCGAAGTGACCGTCGTCGTGCACGCCGTCCCCCGTCAGCCCGATCGCACGATGAGGAGGCTGGTCGGCATGCGGTGCGCGGGATCGCCCTCGCGCTCGTGCTTCTCGACCGCCGGTCCCGCCGCCTTCCGCCGGTCCTCCGCCCGGGCCAGCACGCCGGCGGCCACGCCGCCCAGGGCGACGGGGTCCTGCCGCGCCGTCAGGCCGACCCGCTCGAGCGTGGACCGGCCCGGACAGGCGCACACGACGTGCACTGTGGCGGCCGTCCCTTCCGCCGGCTCGGCGACCTTCTGCACGGCCGCCTCGACTCCGCGCGAGCCGTCCGTCCCCACGACGATCGCGTTCATGGGCAGAGCCTACGCCCGCGCGCCGCCGACGCCCTCACACGCTCGCGCGGATCGCCGCGGCGAACGCCTCCGGCGCCTCCGGCGGGGAGAAGTGGCCGGTGCCGGGAAGCCGGGTGACCGTGAGGCGCGTGGTACGGCGCCGGGGTTCCCGTCCAGCAGCTGCTCGGCGAACGCCAGCCGGTGGAAGGGCTGGTAGTCGGTCCGCGTCCCGGGCCGGCCGTGGAGGAGACGACCGGAGACCCGCGGCGGCGGCGATCGCAGGCCGGGAAGAAGCCGTCGACGGGCGCCGAGCGGGGCACGCGCGGGAAGCTACCGCCGCGTCGTCAGCTCGTCGTCGCGGGCACCGGCTCGCGCCGCTCGCCGACGGGCGGGCGCAGGACGCCGGAGAGGAGCAGGCCGACCGTCACGACCCCCGCCGCGGCGGTGAGGGCGCGCAGCGTGCCCGCGCTGTCGCCGAGGAAGCCGAGCAGCGGCGGCCCGGCGATGAAGGCGACGTAGCCGATCGAGGCCGCGACGCTGACCCGGCCGGCGGCGTGGCGCGGATCGTCCGCCGCGGCGCTCATCCCGACGGGGAAGCCGAGCGCGGTGCCCATGCCCCAGAGCCACGCGCCCGCCATCGCGGCGACGAGCGAGCCGCCGTAGACGACGAGCAGCAGCCCGGCCAGCGCGGACACGGCCGAGACGCGGATCGTCGGCACGCGGCCATGGCGATCGAGCAGCGCCGGCCCGAACCAGCGGCCGGTGGTCATCGCGCCCAGGAAGATGGCGAAGGTGAGCGTGCCGAGCGCCGGCGCGGCGTCGTGGCCGTCGATCACCGCCACGGCGAGCCAGTCGACGCCCGTGCCCTCGGTGAAGGCCGCGCAGAACACGAACACGCCGATGAGCAGGGTCCGCGGCTCCGTCCAGGCCCGCAGCGGGCTGCGGCGCGCCCCGTCGTGGTGCTCCTCGGCGTGCGCCGGCGTCGGCAGGAAGCGGCCGCGCACGACCGCCGGCACGCCGACGCCGAGGAGGACCGCCACCGCGACGAGGTGCGCCGTGACCGACACGCCGAGCGCGACGAGCCCCGAGCCGGCGACCGCGGCGGCGACCGTGCCGACGCTGAAGCCGGCGTGGAAGCGCGGCATGATCGCACGCCCGAGCTGCTGCTCGACCGCGGCGCCCTCCACGTTCATGGCGACGTCCCACGTCCCCATGCCGAGACCGACGAAGAACAGCCCGCAGACCACGGGCGCGACGCCGTACCGGAAGCCGATCGCCGCCACCGTCAGGCCGATCGCCACGAGGACCGAGAACACCGTGATGGTGCGCGCCACGCCGAGGCGGCCGATCACCACGCCGGCGAGCGGCATCGCGAGGACGGAGCCCGTGGCCATCGCGAGCAGCACCAGGCCGAGGCTCTGCGGGTCGAGCTCCAGGCCGTCGCGGACCTGCGGGATGCGCGACGCCCAGCTCGCGAACGCGATCCCGCTGGCGATGAACGCGGCGTAGACCGCGCGCTTGGCACGCTCGACGGCGGCCGCGTCATGGCGGGCGGCGCCCGTCACGCGAGGGCCAGGAAGCGCTCGGCGATCGCCCGGAAGAAGTCGCGGCGGGTGATCAGGCCGACGACCCGTCCGTCGTCGACCACGGGAACCACGAGCACGCGATGGTGGAGGAAGATCTCCGCGACCTGCGTGTCGGCATAGTCCGGCCCGACATCGACGTGCTCCGTGTTCATGTATCGCCCGACGGGGTCCGTCCGGCTGGCGTCGCGCTTCTCGAGGGCGTCGTCGAGCGAGCGGGGCAGGAATGCGGCGTGCTTGAGCTGCGTCAGGTAGCCGGGAAACACCGCTTCCATGAACTCGCGCTCGCCGAAGATCCCGGCGTAGCGCGCGCGATCGTCGACCACGGGCAGGGCCGGCAACCCGCTGTCGAGCACGCGCCGGACGGCGACCTCGACCGTGTCCCCCGCCGCGAGCGGTTCCGGCGCCTGGAGCGCGAGTTCGCTGATCTGGCGCGGGCTCATGCGTACCGCAGCACCACGTACCCCGTCGCGAGCACCAGCGACACCACGGTGACCGGCACGCCGTAGCGCATGAACTGCCAGAACCCGATGGGCATCCCCGCGCGGGCCGCCATCCCCGACGCGGCGACGTTCGCCGCCGCAGCCACGATCGTGACGTTGCCGCCGAAGCACGCGCCGAGCGCGAGCGCCCACCAGTACGCGTCGTCGCCCGTGCCGCCGAGCTGGTCGACGACCGGGATCATCGCCGCCGTGAACGGGATGTTGTCCACGATCCCCGAGCCGACCGCCGAGGCCCAGAGGATGCCGAGCAGCTCCGCGGCCCGGTCGCCGCCGGTCACGGAGGCGATCCCGTCGGCCACCTCCCCGAGCGCGCCCGTCTCCTCGAGCGCGCCGACCATGACGAACAGGCCGATGAGGAAGAACAGCGTCGGCCACTCGATCCCGGCGATCGCGTCCTGCAGCGACTGGCGCGTCACGAACAGCATGACGGCCGCGCCCGCGAGCGCAACGGTCGCCGGCTCGAGGTGGAGCGCCTTGTGGAAGAAGAACAGGAGGATCGTGAGGACGAGGATGGGCACGGTCCGCCACGCCTCGGCCGGGTCCTCGATCGACCGCGCGGCGTCGAGCTCCAGCATCCGCTCGCGGGCCTCGGGCGCGATCTGCAGGCGCGACCGGAACGCGAGGTAGAGCCCCGGGAGCAGCACCGCCATGGTGACCACGACGATCGGCGCGAGGTGCGCGATGAACGCGCCGAACGACAGGCCCGTGTGGCCGGCGATGAGGATGTTCGGCGGGTCGCCGATCAGCGTCGCCGTTCCGCCGACGTTCGACGCGAAGATCTCGATGACGATCAGGGGGATCGGGTCGATGTCGAGCGCGTCCGCGAGCAGGAAGGTGATGGGGACGACGAGCAGGATCGTCGTGACGTTGTCGAGGAACGCGGAGAGCACCGCCGTGGTCACGCTCAGCGCGAGCACGACGGCGAGCGGGCGCCCGCGCGACAGCTGCCCGGCGCGGATGGCGAGCCACGTGTAGACGCCGGTCGCCTCCGTGAGGCGGACCATGATCATCATGCCCGTGAGGAGGCCGATCGTGTTCCAGTCGATCGCCTCGATCGCCCGCTCCTGCTCGAGCGTCTGCGTCAGCACGACGAGCGTCGCGCCCACCAGCGCGACCTTGGTGCGGTCCACGCGCTCGGAGGCGATCACGGCAAGGGCGACCGCGAAGATGGCCACGGCGACGGCCATCAGCGCGTCCTGCGGCTACGACGGCGGAACGGGTGGAGCACGGCGGGAACCTCCAGGGGTCGGCATGACGCCGACCAGGCTTCCCGGCTCACCGCGACACAGGGTAGCGGGAGGGGGCCGGGCGCGGCGCGAGCGGACCAGGGCAGGGACGCCCGCGCCGCAGCGCCCGGCGGGCCGGCGCCGTTCCCCGTTCCAAGAACGGTGCGCGACCTGTTCGTGGATGTCGGCCGGCGCGCGCCGGAGTTGAGCGGCGCCAGGCGCGAACCGGTCAGACGTCCAGGAACACGGTGCCGTCGACGACGACCACGACGTCGCCGCCGACGCGGACGCGGTCGCCCTCGATCTCCGTGTGCAGCCGCGATCCGCGGCCCATCTCCACGCCCTGGGAGATGTCGAGGCGCAGCGTCCCGGCGCGCTGCGCCAGGTAGGCGCCGAGCGGCCCGGCGGCGGAGCCCGTCGCAGGGTCCTCGCCGGTCTGCGCGTCGCGCACGAAGGCGCGGGCGCGCGCCGTGCCCGCGTCGGGGTCGGCGTGGACGAGGTAGATCACGACGCAGCCGAGCGGGCCCACGAGCTGGGCGATGCGGTCGTGGTCCGGCCACACGCGCCCGAGCACCGCGGCGTCGCGGACCGGCGCGATCACGTGCGGCAGGCCGGTCGAGACGACCTGGCACGGGAGCTCCGGATGTCCGTCCTCTCGCTCGAGGCCGAGCGTCCCGAGCACGTCCCCGGCGTCCAGCTCGGGCCCGAACTCGGCGGGCTCCTGCAGCATCGACACGCGCGCGCGGTCGTCCTCCAGCTCGACGTCGATCGGCTGCAGCCCCGCACCCGTCTCCTGCACGTAGGTGACGGTGTCCTCGGCCCGCACCCGCGCGATCGCCGCCGCGGCGCCGAGCGACGGATGCCCGGCGAACGGGATCTCGCCGCTCATCATCCAGATGCGATTGCGGTAGTCGGCGCCGTCCACGGTCGGCGACTGCAGGAACGACACCTCGGACAGGCGCGCCTCGCGGGCGAAGGCGAGCATCAGCGAGTCCGGCACGGGGTCCGCGTCGTGCACGACGGCGAGCGCGTTGCCCTGCAGGCGGGTCGCCGTGAAGACGTCGACGACGGTGAAGCGGAAGGCCGTCACGGCGCGGCTCGCCCTACTTGTCGAAGTCGAAGTCGCGCGGGGGCCGCTGCTCGAACCACAGCCGGTCGTGCTCGGGGGTCTCCTGGAGGAACTCCGGCGTCTCCTCCAGCACGTCCTCGGCGCGGTCGCGCCGCGACGGCTCCTCGTCCATGTCGTCCGGCGTGAACTCCGTGGTCGCCTGCTCGCGGGCGGCGCGCTCGTCCGGCGGCGCCTCCGCCCACGGCTCCTCGTCGTCGTGCGCGGACGCCTCCGGCTCGGCGATCGCGGCCGGCATCTCGCGCGGCTCGAGGATCACCTCGTCCTCGGGCTCCTGGTCGCCGAACTCCGGCACCACGCCCGGATCGCCGGCCGCCGCGGCGAACTCGCCCCTGCGCGGCGGCCCCAGCGCCTCCTGCTCCTGGCGAGCGACCTCATCGGGATCCGCGCCGCGACGGCGCTTGAGGTCGAGATGCTCGCGGATGGCGTCGTCGAGCAGTCCCATCAGTCCTCCACAGCCTACTCTGCCTTGACGGTCCGGTTCTTGCCTGCGCGCTTGGCCTTGTACAGGGCGGCGTCGGCCGCCGCGACGAGCGCGTCCTTGTCCATGTCGGCCGAGCCGGGGAGCGCCGCGGCGCCGAACGAGGCGGTCACGCGCAGCGTCCCGGACCCGTCCAGCAGCGGCAGCTCGAGGTCCTCGATCCGCCGCCGCACGCGCTCGGCGAACTCGTACGACCCCTGCAAGCCGGTTTGCGGGAGCGCCACGGCCATCTCCTCGCCGCCGTAGCGGGCGGGCTCGTCGATCTCGCGCGAGGACTCGCGCAGCACGCGCGCCACCTCCCGCAGGACCAAGTCGCCCTGGAGATGCCCGTAGTCGTCGTTGACCTGCTTGAAGTTGTCGAGGTCCAGCATGATCAGTCCGAGTTCGTGGCCGAACCGCTTCGTCCGCTCGACCTCCGCGGTCATCACCTCCTGGAAGCGGCGGTGGTTGAACAGCCCCGTCAGCTCGTCCGTGACCGCCTGGCGCTGCACCGTCCGGTGCAGGTCGACGTTCTCGATCGAGATGGCAGCCTGATTCGCGAGGTAGGCCAGCAGCTCCTGCTCGCGGTGCGAGAACGGCCGCCCGGACCGCGCGATGGAGATGACTCCGAGCACGCCCGCGTCCTCGTCCTGCGACTGCAGCGGGCGCCCGACGGCGCTCGCGCCCGCGAACTCCATCTCGACGGCGTCGCCGTCTTCCATCGCCGCCTCCTCGGCCGCCTGGAGGAGCTGGAGGTAGCCGGACACGTCCCCCGCGCGGGCGGCCTCGGCCGGGGCGTTCCCCGGGCCGTCCCGCATCAGCACGCGCCCCGACTCGGCCCCCACGCCGTCCACCGCGGTCTCGACGACGATGCCGAGCAGCGCGTCGCGGTCGAGCCCCTTGCCGATCGACTCGCCGACGCGCCGGACGCTCTCCTGCAGCCGCGTGCGCTCCATGTCGAGCTCCTCCAGCCGGGTGCGGAGCTGGCGCGCCATGTTGTTGAACTCGCGGCCGAGGGCGGCGAACTCGTCGTTCCCCTCCGTCGGCACCTGGACGGTGAGGTCGCCGGTGCCGAGCCGCTGGGCCGCGAAGAGCAGGCGCTGCGTCTGGGCCTGCAGGGACCGCGCGGCGGTCACCGCGAAGACGAGCGCGCAGAGCATGAACGCGAGCAGGACGCCGAGGAGGAGCAGCGTCGGCCCCGTGACGAGGTCGTCGTCGTCGCGCGCGAGGATCGCGACGTCGAGCGGAGGGCCGCCGTCGACGCGCTCCCCGAAGGTGGTCGCGCGGTAGTTCGCGCCGCCGATGTCCACCGATCCACGCCCGGGCAGCGCCGGCGTGGGGACGCCGAGCGTGGACGCGAGCTCCCGGCCGTTCCGCGAGACGACGACGTCGAGGCCGGTGGCGTCGGCCACGTCGCGGGCGTACTGCTCCGCGGTGTCGGCCGACAGCAGGACGCGGCCGGCGAAGTTGCCGTCGGAGGACCGGAGCGGCCGGCCGATCACCGCCACGCCGCGCCGCGCGCCGGCGCGCACCACGCCGACGCCGCGGACGCGGAACTCGACGCCGGCCAGCCGGCTCATCCGCAGCACCTGACGCGCCTGTTGCCTGAGCGCGTTCTCGTCGCGGTCCTGCACCGCGTTCGCGAAGTCCTGGTTCTCCTCCAGG
This sequence comes from Solirubrobacteraceae bacterium, assembly GCA_035563395.1. Taxonomy (GTDB): domain Bacteria; phylum Actinomycetota; class Thermoleophilia; order Solirubrobacterales; family Solirubrobacteraceae; genus DASQMT01. The sequence goes on along the minus strand of DATMVH010000219.1, from coordinate 505 downwards.
TCCCTCGCGGCCGCGGCGGCGTCGCGGAGGGCGCGGGCGTACAGGTTGTCCGCCGCCCGCTGCGCCTGGCCGAGGCGCGCGTCGATCTGGCGCTCGCCGTTGCGCCCCTCGACCGCGAGCGCCGCAACCGCCAGCGCGATCACGGGCAGCACGACGAGGAGGAGGAAGAACAGCGTCAGGCGGGTGCGGAAGCTCAGATGCATGCGCTGCGAGGCGGAGCCTACGCCGCGCGCGAGCGCGCGTGGCCCGGCTACAATCCGTTGGCCATCGTGGACGGGATTCCTGCCCGTCGCGATGTCCCGGGGCTATAGCTCAGTTGGGAGAGCGCCTGGATCGCACCCAGGAGGTCGCCGGTTCGAGTCCGGCTAGCTCCATCGGCCCGTGCTCCGCGCTACAGCGTGGAGTGCGGGCTTCGTGCTTTCACAGGACAGCACGTCCATGACGCGCCCCGTAGGTCGTCGGCGTCAGCCCGCGCGCCGTGCCCGAGTTGCCGCACCGCCGGTCG
>DATMVH010000218.1:0-3384 GCA_035563395.1 Solirubrobacteraceae bacterium | reverse complement strand
GAGCGCGAGCGCGGCGATCAGCACGTCGATCGCGGCGAGCGCCCGCCAGGCCGAGCGGCCGCCGTACCAGTCGAGGAACAGCGCGGCGATCAGCGCCGCCCCGCCGCCCCCGGCGATCCACTCGCCGTCGCGCAGGCGCCGTATCACGCGGGCGCGACGGCCTGCGCGCGGGCCGCCTCGAGGGTGTTGCGCAGGAGCATGGCGATGGTCATCGGGCCGACGCCGCCGGGCACCGGCGTGATCAGCCCGGCGCGCCCGGCCGCGCGCTCGAAGTCGACGTCGCCGACCAGGCCGGCGTCCGTGCGGTTGATGCCGACGTCGATCACCACCGCGCCCGGCTTCACCCAGTCTCCCTGCACCATCTGCGCGCGCCCGACCGCCGCCACCAGCACGTCCGCGCGGCGGCAGACCTCCGGCAGGTCGCGCGTGCGCGAGTGGCACACGGTCACGGTGGCGTGGCGGGCCAGCAGCAGCTGGGCGAGCGGCTTGCCGACGAGGTCGGAGCGGCCCACGACGACCGCCTCGGCGCCCTCGAGCCCGACCTCGTGGCGGTCCAGCAGCTCCATGACCCCGGCGGGCGTGCACGGCCGCAGGCCCGGCCGGCCCTTGGCGAGCAGGCCGGCGGAGACCGGCGTGAGGCCGTCGACGTCCTTCGCGGGATCGATGCGCCACGTGAGCCCGGGCCCGTCGACGTGGGCGGGCGTCGGGAGCTGGAGCAGGATGCCGGACACCGCCGGGTCGAGGTTGAGCTCCTCCAGCAGCGCCTCGACCTCCGCCTGCGGCGTGTCGGCGGGGAGCCGGTGGTCGAAGCCGTGCATGCCGACCTCGTGCGTCGCCTTCTGCTTGCCGCCGACGTACACCGCCGACGCCGGGTCGTCGCCGACGAGGACCGTGGCCAGCCCGGGGGCGTCGTTGCCCTCCGCGACCCACGCCGCCACGTCGCGGGCGACCTCCTTGCGGACCTCCGCGGCGATGGCTCGCCCGTCGATGATCGTGGCCTCCATGTCGGGGCGGCAATGTAGAACACGGGCCGGACCGGGAGCGCGTGCCCGTGCGAGCCGGGTCGACGTCACCGCGCGAACGCCGCGCGACATGGCACATTTCACCCGTCGGCGGGGCGACCGTTCCCGTGCCTGCGCGGGGCCATTCCACCGGTGAGCACAGATCCCATCCTCAGCGAGGGCGCGCACGTGACGCTCGACGTGGGCGGCGACACCGCCATGGTGTCCTGCCGCATCGTCGGCTTGACGGGGGACGAGCTCGCGCTGCTGCCGCTCCGCCCGCCCGAGCCCGCCGCGTGGCGCCGGCTCGCGATGCGCGGCCCGGTCGTCGTGCTGTTCGAGTCGGGCGGTCAGACGCGCGCCCTGCGCGGGTCGGCGGCGGGCGTCCGCTCCGGCGGGTTCCTCGCCGTGGCGCTGACGGACGAGTTCCGGCTGGGTCAGAAGCGCCGCCACTCGCGCGCGCCGCTCGCGTTCCCCGTCTCGCTCTCCGAGCCGGACGCCGGGGAGGCGTGGTCGTCGGAGTCGATGGACGTGAGCGCCACCGGCGTCCGCGTGCGCCGGCCCGACGTCGACGACCCGGCCGCGTCGGGCACGATGACGATCGGCCTGCCGGACGCCGAGCTCGTCGCGCCGGCGACGCTCGTCCAGGCCGGCCGCGGGTGGCTCAGCTACCGGTTCGGCGACATGCCGCCGGGCGAGCGGCAGCGGCTCGCCGGGCTCGTGCTCGCCTACCACCGCGCGCAGCTCGGCTCGCGAGGCGACGGCTGACGCGCATTCAGGCCGGCGCGAGCCGGCGCGCGCGGACGAGCACGGCGCAGCTCGCGAGCGCGACGGCGGCGAGGACGAGGTACGGCACCGCGTCGCTCGTCGCGTCGGCGAGCCCGGCGCTGGCCGCCGAGCCCGTGGTCTGGCCGATCGACCAGCCGAGGTTGCTGAGCGCGAACGCGAAGCCCTGCGCGATCCCGACCGCCTCGGCGCCGTCCGCCAGGAGCGCCATGGACGGCGCCCACAGCATGCCGATCGACGGGCTGGCGAGGAGCACGAGGAGGATGAGCTGCCAGGGCTCGTCGGGCCACGGGAAGAGCAGCATCAGCACGCTTGCCGAGGTGAGGCCGAGGAGGCTCGGGAAGAGCCGGCCGCGGCGATCCGACACGCGCCCCACGATCGGGCTGACGCCCGCCTCGAGCAGCGCCGCCCCGAGCCATACGGCGGCGATGGCGGCGGCGCCGACGCCGAGGTCGTCGAGGCGCAGCGGGCCCAGCACGCCGATCGTCCCGAACACGAGGCCGGGGACCACGATCAGCCAGATCCCGCCGGCCACCCGCCCGTCGCGCAGCGCGGCGAGCAGCTCGCCCGGCGACGACGTCCCCTCCGGCTCGGCGGGCGGCGTGCGCTGCGCCCAGCCGGCGAGCACGGTGCCGAGCACGGCGACGCCGCAGAAGACGGGCGTGATCCCCACCGCGTCGGCGAGCGCCCCGATCGCGGGCCCGACGAGCGCCCCGACGATCGCCGCGCCCATCGCGGTGCCGATCATCTCCCCGCGCCGGTCGCGCGGCGCCGCTCCGGTGATCCACGCGAGCGCGCCGGCCCACGACGCGGCGCCGCCGATGCCCTGCAGGAAGCGCGCCGCGTCGAGCAGCGCGATCGAGTCGGCGAACGCGAACGCGAGACTGGAGACCACCATGACGCCGAGGCCGACCACGACCGTCGTGCGGACGCCGGCGCGGGCGGCGAGGTACCCGCCGGGCAGCGCGCCGGCGAGCGTGCCGGCGGGATACGCCGCCGCCAGCACCCCCGCCGCGGTCTTGGAGAGGCCGAACTCGTCCTCGAAGCCGGGCAGCAGCGGCGTCATGGCCGCGTAGAAGCTCGTGTCGACGAAGACGATCGCGCAGCAGAGGAAGAGGAGCCGGCGCACGGACGCCCATGCTAGGTGCGCACGGGGTGCCCGCCGCGGCGGCGGAGCGGCGGCGCGCCGGGGGCGTCGTCCCGCCGACCGGGCGCGGTTGGCGGGACGCCGGCGCGGGCAGGCCGCAGGCATGGACGCCATCGGGGTTTTCATCGCCATCTGCGCCGTCGCGGCGCTCGTCATCGCCGGCATGCTGCTCCTCGCGCGGCGGCGCCCGGCGTCGCCGCGCCGGGAGTCGGGACTCGACCCCCGGGCGTCCGCCGACGCCGGCGGCGACCGGCCCGTCCACCGCGACCCGGATCCCGAGGGGCTCGCGGGCGGGCGCGCGCGGATGACGCCGCCGGGCACGCGCCCCGAGCGCTAGGCGCGGCGCTCAGCGCTTGCGGATCGGCGCGTAGTCGTCCTCGAGGATGCGCTCCGACCGGTCGCCGGCGAAGCGCACCACCACGATCCCGCCGGGCTCCACGCCGGTCACCA
>DATMVH010000217.1:0-4251 GCA_035563395.1 Solirubrobacteraceae bacterium | reverse complement strand
CGCCGCCGGGCTTGCCGCCGCGAGCGTGCCGTGCGGCACGACGGCGGACGGCCTCCCGGTCGGGCTGCAGCTGGCCGGCGCGGACGAGCGCACCGTCCTCGCGGCCGTGCGCCGCTACGCGGGCGCCCGGGAGCCTGCGGCGCGATGAAGCCCGCCGCCTTCGAGTACCACCGGGTCGAGACGGTGGAGGACGCGCTGGAGCGCCTCGGCGAGCTCGGCGAGGACGCGAAGGTCCTCGCCGGCGGCCAGAGCCTCGTGCCGATGATGAACTTCCGCATCGTCCGTCCGTCCGCGCTCGTCGACCTGTCGCGCGTGCCGGACCTCGCGTACGTCGCCCGCGACGGCGACGCGCTGCGCATCGGCGCGCTCGCGCTCCACCGTGAGATCGAGCACGGCGACGACGAGCTGCTCGAGGGCTTCGGCGTGCTGAAGGCCGCCGCCCCGCTCGTCGGCCACTTCCCCATCCGAGCGCGGGGCACCTTCGGCGGCTCCGTGGCGCACGGCGACCCGGCGTCGGAGTGGTGCATCCTCACGCTGCTGCTCGACGGCGAGATCGTCGCCCGCGCCCCGGGCGGGGAGCGCACCATCCCGGCGGCGGACTTCTTCCTGGGCTTCTTCACCACGGCGCTCGAGCCGGGCGAGATCGTGAGCGAGGTCCGGTTCGCGCGTCCCGCGCCGCATGCGGCGCTCGAGGAGTTCGCGCGCCGCCACGGCGACTTCGCGATCGTCGCCGCGGCCGCGGCGGTCGACACGGACGACGGCGGCACGTGCACGCACGCGCGCGTCGTGATCGGCGGCGTCGACGAGGTGCCGCTGCGCGTCGAGGCGGCGGAAGCGATCCTCACCGGCAGCGACCTCGGCGAGGAGGCGATCGAGGAGGCGGCGCGGGTCGCCGAGCGCGAGGTCGAGCCGTCGGCGGACATCCACGGCAGCGCGGAGTACCGCAAGCACCTCACCGCGGTGCTCCTGCGGCGCGCGCTCCGCCGGGCGGTGGGCGATGAGGGCTGACGGCCGCTCGGCCGCCGCTCCATCCCGGGGCGGTGAGCGATGAGCGCCGACGGCCGCTGGGTCGGGCGCTCGATCCCCGCCGTCGAGCACCGTCGCCACCTCACGGGCGACGGCGCGTTCGTCGACGACCTCCAGCGCCCGCACCTGCGCCACCTCGCCTTCGTGCGCTCGCCGCACCCGGCGGCGCGGATCGCCGCCGTGGACGCCGAGGCCGCGCGCGCCGTGCCGGGCGTCGAGGCGGTGCTCGTGGCGGGCGACCTCGGAGACGTCGCCCCGCTGATCCCCGCCCTCGCGCGCGACGACTTCGTGCCCGTGGAGATGCCGCTCCTCGCGCGCGACCGCGTCCGCCACGCCGGCGAGCCCGTCGCCATGGTCGTGGCGACCTCGCCCCATGCCGCCGAGGACGGCGCCGAGCGCGTGCGCGTCGACTACGAGGAGGAGCCCGCCGTCGCCTCGCTGGAGGCCGCGATCGCCGGCGACGCGCCGTGCGTCCACGACGACGCGCCCGGCAACCTGCTGCTCGACGTCCAGTTCGCCGACGACGACGTCGGCCCGGACTTCGACCGCGCGGCCGCGGTGGTGGAGGCGACGATCCGCACCGGGCGCGTCACCGCGGCGCCGATGGAGGGCCGCGCGTGCCTCGCCGAATGGGACCGCCGGGAGGACCGCGCGCTGCTCTACACCTCCACGCAGGTCCCGCACATCGTGCGCACCGCCGTGGCGGGGATCCTCGAGCTCCCGGAGCGGCGCCTGCGCGTGATCGCGCCGGACGTCGGCGGCGGCTTCGGGCAGAAGTGCGTGATCGCGCGGGAGGAGGCGCTGACGCTGATCGCCGCGCGCGCCGTCGGCCGGCCGGTGAAGTGGGTGGAGGACCGGCAGGAGAACCTCACCGCCGGCTACCAGGGCCACGACCAGCGCTACGAGGTCCGCGCCGCCTTCGACGCGGACGGGCGCATCCTCGCCCTCGACGCCGACATCCTGTGCGACGTCGGCGCGTACTCCAACCACCCGTTCACCTGCGGGGTGGAGCCCCTGATGGCGGCCACGGAGATGTTCGCCGCCTACCGCGGCGGCCGCTACCGCGCGCGGGCCCGGGCGGTCGCGACGCACAAGCCGCCGATGGCCCCCTACCGCGGCGTGTCGCGACCGCAGATCGTCGTCGTGCTCGAGCGCCTGCTCCAGAAGGCGGCGCGGGCGCTCGACCTCGACCCGGTGGAGATCCGCCGCCGCAACCTCATCCCCGACGACGGCTTCCCGCACGAGACGCCGACCGGGCTCGCGATCGATCGCGGCTCCTACCGCGAGTCGCTGGACCGCTGCGCCGCCATGCTGGGCTACGCGGACTTCGCGGAGCGCCGCCGCGCGGCGCGCGAGTCCGGGCGGCTGCTGGGCATCGGCTTCTCGTGCTTCGCCGAGCGAACGGGCTACGGGAGCCAGGCCTTCAGCCAGCGGAAGATGACGATGACGCCCGGCTACGAGACCGCGTGGGTGCGGATGGATCCCGGCGCCGGCGTGACGGTCGCCATCGGCACCTCCGGCCACGGCCAGCAGCACCGGACCACGCTCGCGCAGATCGCCGCCGACGCGCTCGGCGTCGAGCCGGGCCGGATCGAGGTCGTCCAGGGCGACACGGACGCGACGCCGTACGGCTGGGGAACCTTCGCCAGCCGCTCCACCGTCGTCGGCGGCGGCTCCACCAAGCGCGCCGCGACCGCGCTCGGCGAGCGCCTCAAGCGGATCGGCGCGCACATGCTCGAAGCGGCGCCGGAGGACCTCGAGCTGCGCAACGGCGCGGTCGTCGTGCGCGGCTCGCCGGACCATGCGGTCGCGCTCGAGGACATCGCCCGCCTCGCGCACCTGGAGGTCCACAAGCTGCCCGGCGACATCGAGCCGGGGCTTGACGCGCAGGCCAGCTTCGACCCGCCCGGCACGTTCTCGAACGCCACCCACGGCGCGATCGTCGAGATCGACCCGGAGACCGGCCGCGTGTCCGTCGAGCGCTACGCGGTCGTGGAGGACTGCGGCGTGATGATCAACCCCGCGATCGTCGAGGGGCAGGTGCGCGGCGGCGTCGCCCAGGGCATCGCCGCGGCGCTGTACGAGGAGGTGCTCCACGCCGAGGACGGCCAGCCGCAGAGCACGAGCTTCATGGACTACCTGGTGCCGACGGCCGCGGAGATCCCGCGCATCGAGATCGACCACCTCGAGACGCCGTCGGAGTTCTCGGAGACGGGCGCGAAGGGCATGGGCGAGGGCGGGACCATGGGCGCGCCGGGGTGCATCGCCACGGCGGTCGCCGACGCGGTGGCCCACCTCGGCATCGAGATCGACACGCTGCCGATCACGCCGGAGCGCCTGCAGAGGGCGCTCCGCTCGGCACGGGCGCCGGAGGGGGAGGCGGTGTGAGCGACGTTCATCTGATCCGCATCACGGTCAACGGCGAGCCGTGCGAGGTGGCGGTCGAGGCGCGCCGCACGCTCTCCGACGTACTGCGCCACGACCTCGGCTACACGGGCACGCACGTCGGCTGCGAGCACGGGATCTGCGGCGCCTGCACGGTCCTCGTCGACGGCGCGCCCACCCGCGCCTGCCTCATGTTCGGCGTGCAGGCCGACGACTGCGAGGTCGAGACGGTCGAGGGCCTCGCGGACGGCGACGAGCTCTCGCCGCTGCAGGCCGCGTTCTCCGAGCACCACGGCCTGCAGTGCGGGTTCTGCACGCCGGGCTTCCTCATGCTCGCCACCGCCCTGCTGCGCGAGAACCTCGACCCGAGCGACGAGGAGATCCGCGACGCGATGGCCTCGAACCTGTGCCGCTGCACCGGCTACCAGGGCATCCTCGAGGCCGTGCGCGCGGCCGCCGACGCGCGATGACCCTGCGCCGCGAGGACGACCGCCTGCTGCGCGGGCGCGGGCACTTCGTCGACGACGTCGACCGCCCCGGGCAGCTGTGGATGCGCGTCGTCCGCTCGCCGGTGGCCCACGGCCGGCTGCGCGGCGTCGACACGGAGGCGGCCCGGGCGCTCGAGGGCGTGCGCGCCGTGCTCACCGCGGACGACGTGCCCGGCCTGCCGGTCATTCCGCTGCGCCTGGGTCCGTTCGAGGGCGACCTCGAGCCCTACCTGCAGTCGCCCCTCGCGCGCGAGCGCGTCCGCTACGTCGGCGAGCCGGTCGCCGTCGTGTGCGCGGAGGACCCGTACCTGGCCGAGGACGCCGCCGAGCTGGTGCACGTCGACGTGGACGA
>DATMVH010000216.1:0-5825 GCA_035563395.1 Solirubrobacteraceae bacterium | reverse complement strand
GCGGGCGCGCCCGCGCTCCTCATGACGCGGCTCTCCGGCGCGGTCGAGTGGCGGCCCGCGGACCTCGAGGGGCACCTGCGCGCCCTCGCGGCGCTGCTGCCCGAGATCCACGCCGTGCCCCTCCCGTCCGATCCGGCGGTGGAGCCCTACCGCCCGTACGCGCTGGAGCTCTCCGATCCGCCGCCGTGGGCGACCCGCCCGGACGTGTGGCGGCGCGCGTTCGCCGTCTTCGACCGGCCCGTGCCGGCGGACGCGACGTGCTTCATCCACCGCGACTACCACCCCGGCAACGTGCTGTGGAGCGGGGGCGCCGTGTCCGGCGTCGTCGACTGGGCGCTGGCGGCCATCGGCGCGCCGGACGCCGACGTCGGCCACTGCCGCATGAACCTCGCCCGCGCGCTCGGCATGGGCGCCGCCGACCGCTTCCTCGCCCTCCACCGGCGCGCGACCGGGCGCGGGCGCTACGACCCGTACTGGGACGTCGTCGCCGCGCTCGGCGGGTTCGAGCCGGCCGAGATCGAGCGCTGGGCGGGCGCGGAGGAGTTCCTCGCGCGCGCCGTCGCCGAGCGGTGAAGCGGCGTTCCCGCGCGTGCCCTAGTGGGCGTGCCCGCAGGCGCCGCCGCAGCAGCCGCCGGCGGTCCGGCGGGGACCCATCCGCGAGTAGTCGGGCATCGGCGCCGGCGCGCCGCTCGTGCCCACGCCGGCGAACGCGGAGATGAGCCGCTCGGCGCGCGTGCCGCCGCATTCCGGGCACGCCACGGGGTCGTCGGGGCGGCGGACGAGCTCCTCGAAGCGCTCCGCGCAGGACTCGCAGCGGTACTCGTAGATCGGCATGGGCGACAGTCTACGGTCGGCGGAACCCGGCGGGCGACCCGGACGCGCGCTGCTCCGGACGGGCGCTCGCAAGGTCAGCCCGCGAACCCGCGGCGCGGTCCGCGCACGGGCCGCCCACCCGTTCAACCGTCGTGAGCGCCGACTACGCTTCGCCCGCATCCGGGCCAACCTGCATCCCCTCCGGGCGCCCGCCTTCGGGCGCCTGCTCACCTCCTACACGCTGAACTCGGTCGGCGACTACGTCGGCCTCGTCGCGCTGGCGGTGCTCGTCTACGCCGAGACGCAGGACCCGCTGGCCACCGCGGCGCTGTTCATCGCCATGCAGTTCCTGCCGGCGTTCGTGGCCCCGGTGCTGACCGCGCGGCTCGACCAGCTCGCGCCGCGGGCGGTGCTGCCGGCGCTCTACGCGTGCGAGGGCATCATCTTCGCGACGCTCGCCTGGATTGCGACGTCGTTCTGGCTCCCCGCGGTGCTCCTCCTGGCGTTCGTCGACGGGTGCCTCATGCTCACCGCCCGCGGGCTGACCCGCGGCGTCGTCAACGGCGTCCTGCAGCCCGCGGGGCTGCTCCGCGAGGGCAACGGCCTGCTCAACGTCGGCTTCGCGATGTCGAGCGTGGGCGGCGCCGCGCTCGGCGGGCTGCTCGTCGAGACCTACGGCGCGTCCACCGCGCTGGCCGTGGACGCGGCGTCCTTCGTCGTCATCGCCGCCATCCTCGCCACCTGCCGACACCTGCCGTCCGCCCACGCCGAGCGCCAGCCGTTCCTCGAGCGCATGCGCGCGGGCCTGTCTTACGTGCGGAGCGATCGCGTGGCGCGGGTGCTGGTGAGCGGCGAGGCGCTCGCCCTCGTCTTCTTCACGATCATCGTGCCGATCGAGGTCGTCTACGCGCGCGAGACGCTCGCCACCGACGACGCCGGCTACGGCCTGCTGCTGTCGGCCTGGGGCGCCGGCGTGGTGCTCGGCAGCCTCGTCTTCCTCACGGTGCGCCGCCGGCGCGCGATCACCCTCATCCTGCTCTCGACGCTGGCCATCGGCGCCGCCTACCTCGGGATGTCGGTGGCGCGGGAGCTGTGGCTGGCGTGCGGGTTCTCGGTGCTCGGCGGCCTCGGCAACGGCGTGCAGTGGGTGTCGGTCATGACCGCGCTGCAGGAGTCGACGCCGCAGGACCTGCAGGCGCGCGTCACCGGCGTGCTCGAGTCCGTGGCCTCCGCGATGACCGGCGCCGGCTTCCTGCTCGGCGGCGTCATCACGGCGCTCACCACGCCGCCCACGGCCTTCGCGGTGTCCGGCCTCGGCGTGGTGGTGGTCGTCGTCTTCCTCGCCGTCGCCTGGCGCGGGCTGCACCCGCTGCCCCACGCCACCGCGGAGCCGGCGAAGTCCTAGCTGCGTCAGCCCGGATTGACCGATCGTCCGGGATGCCTCGCCGTCGTGGGTCGAGCCATGGGCGATCGGCCGCGCAGCCGTTTGGTGACCACCCGGCTCCGAAGCGCCACGGCGGCGAGGCCCCGCGGGAGTAGGTGGATCAGGGCTCAAGGAGTCAGCCCGCGGCCGAACCGAGGACGTGACGATCTCGACAGACAGACCCCCGCCCGACACGCCCATGGTCGCACCGGGATGGTCTCAGGGGCGGGGACAGCCGACACGCCGATGAACGGTACGACGCGCGAACCAGGAGCGTAAGCGACGACTGGCGACGGGGCTTTCGCACCGATGTCCAAGTTCTACACGTGTCTTGTGCACGAGCCAGACGACTGCTGCCGGCCGCGGCACGCGACGGCGACGGCGCCCGAGCGTGGACCTACGCTGGTTGGCGCTGGACGTTCACGAGGACGGGATCCGGTCAGTCGAATGTCCGCACCCGTATGCGGGCCGGAAGGCGCTTGCAGCGGTACTCACCGTAGCTCCGCGGACGATTCAGTGTGTGGGTGCAAGACCAATGTCGTCCGGCGTGATCGACTTCGCACCCGTACCAGCACCCGTCACGGGAGCGGTAGACCTTCCGCATGACCCGCCTCGCGGTAGAGCACGACACTCGCTCCGCGTGCATGACGCTCATGCCTGACGCATCCGGCGAGGGGCACCGAGCGGCAGCGCTCGAGTCCGCGGCTTGGGGCACGAGCATGGTCGCGGCAACCGCGACGGAAGATGTCCCGACACCGCGGCGGTGTGACGAACGCATCGCCATGGTCGCCTGCGTACCCGGTCAGAAGGTTCGGACGCGGTCGGGCCCGACCAGCGTCATCCTCATGCCGGCACTCAGAGCCCAGGTGGAGATGTGTCCGCGGTGACCCGGTGAGGCACGGTGTCACGTCCTGCGACGAACGACACCCGCTGGCACTTGTCCGTACTCGTCACCAGGTTCACACCTCGACGACGACGGGCAGCACCATCGGGCGCCGGCGGAGCCGGTCGTAGATGAACGCCGCCAGGTCGTCGTGGAGCATCGACTCCAGCACCTCGATCTCCGTCACGCGCTGATCGGCGGCGCGGTCCAGCGAGTCCTCGACCGCTTCCCGCAGCTCGTCGACGAACGCTGAGTTGCCGTCGAGGAACGGGACGCCCCGGGCCAGCACCTCCGGCGGGACGACGGACGAGCCGTCCGCCTCGGAGACCGTCGCCACGACGATGAAGATGCCGTCCGCGGAGAGCATGCGCCGGTCGCGCAGCGCGACGTCCGTCACGTCGCCGATCTCCACGCCGTCGACGAAGACCAGCCCGCTCGGCTGCCGGTCGCCGAGCCGCGCGCCGGACGCGTCGATCTCCAGCGGAACGCCGTTCTCCGTGCGGAAGACGCACTCGGCCGGGAGGCCGACGGCCTCGGCCAGCTGGCCGTGCAGCAGCATCCGCTTGTAGTCGCCGTGAACCGGCATGACGTAGCGCGGATGCGTGAGATTGAGCATGAGCTTGAGCTCTTCGGCGTGCCCGTGGCCGGAGGCGTGGATCGGCTCGTCGCGCGTCGTCACCACGTCGCAGCCGACGTGGTAGAGCCGGTCGATCGTCTCGTTCACCGCGCGCTCGTTGCCCGGGATCGGCGTGGCGCTGAAGACGACGGTGTCACCCTCCCGCAGCTCGACCTGCGGGTGGTCGCGGTACGCCATCCGGCGCAGCGCCGACAGCGGCTCCCCCTGGGACCCCGTGGAGACGATGATGACCTTCTCGTCCGCCCACTGGTCGACCTCGCGCAGCGGGATGAGCATGCCCTCCGGCACGTCGATGTGGCCCAGCGAGCGGCCGATGTTGACGTTCTTGCGCATGGACCGCCCGACGAGGGCGACCTTGCGGTCGAGCTGCGCGGCGGCGTCGACGACCTGCTGGACGCGGTGGATGTTCGAGGCGAAGCACGTGACCACGATCCGGCCGCGGCAGCGGTGGAACACCCGCTCGAGGTTCGGCCCGACGGTCGACTCGCTCAGCGACATGCCGGGGCGGTCGGCGTTCGTCGAGTCCCCGCACAGCAGCAGGAGACCCTCGCGGCCGAGCTCGGCGAGCCGCGAGACGTCCGCGGGCGCCCCGCCGACCGGCGTCTGGTCGAACTTGTAGTCGCCCGTGATCAGGACCGTTCCCAGCTCGCAGCGCAGCGCCACCCCGCAGGCGTCGGGGATCGAGTGCGTGAGGTGGATGAGCTCGACCGTGAACGGGCCGGCGTCCGCGACCTGCCCGGTGGGCAGGACCTCGAGCGAGACCTCGCGCAGCTTGTGCTCGTCGAGCTTGGAGCGCGCCATGGCGACGGTGAGCTGGCCGCCGTAGACGACGGGAACGCTCTGCTGCCCGAGCTCGCGCAGGATCCACGGCAGCGCGCCGACGTGATCCTCATGCCCGTGGGTGATGACGACGGCCTCGATGTCGTCGACGCGCTCGCGCAGGTACGTGAAGTCCGGCAGCACGAGGTCGATCCCCATCTGCTCGGCGGTGGGGAACCGGAGCCCGGTGTCGACCACGACGATCCGGTCGTCGTACTCGACGACCGTCATGTTCTTCCCGATCTCGCCGACGCCTCCCAGCGGGAGGACCCGCAGGGTTCCGCTCAAGAGGTGGCGACCGGACTCGCGGCGGACGGGTGCGTCGGCGTGAGGCCGTGGCGCTCGAGCATCGCGCGGACGGCCGCGGTCTCCGCCTCGTCGGCCTCCACCATCGGCAGCCGCAGCGTTCCGACGTCGTGCCCGAGCAGGTTCAGCGCCGCCTTCGTGCACGTCGGGCTCGCGGTGAGGAACAGCGTCTCGTAGACGTCGCGCAGGGACGCGTCGATCTCCGCGCGGCGCTCCGGCTCGTCGATCATCCGCCGCATCTCCGGCCCGACGACGTGGGAGGCGACGCAGATCCCGCCCGGCTCGCCGAGGTCCAGGCAGCGCGCGAGGATGTCGTCGTTGCCGGCGAGGACGGCGAGCCCGTCGATGGGCTGCAGCTCGTCGGAGTTCGCCTGCTTGACCGCCTCGATCCCGTCGATCTGCGCCAGCTCGGCGAGGAGGTCCGGCGGCATGTTGACGGCCGTGCGCCCGGGGATGTTGTAGAGGACGACCGGCGTGCCGGACGCCGCCCGCGCGACCTCCTCGAAGTGCCGGACGATGCCGCGCCGGTTCGGCTTGTTGTAGTACGGGGTGACGGAGAGGACGGCCTGCGCCCCCGCCTCGATCACGGCCTCCGTGAGCTCGACCGCGTGCCGCGTGTCGTTCGACCCCGCGCCGGCGACGATCGCCCCCTCGGCGCCCGCCTCCTCGGCGATGAGGGCGACCAGGCGGACCTGCTCCTCGTCCGTCAGCGTCGCGGCCTCCCCGGTGGTGCCCGCCACCACGAGCCCGTGCGAGCCGTTCGCCAGGAGGTGATGCGCCAGGGCGACGGCGCTTCCCTCGTTGACGCGGCCGTCGGCGTGGAACGGCGTGACCATGGCCGTGAGCAGGCCTTCGTAGGGACGCATGGCCGACAGTTTCGCACGCGCCCCGGCGGGGCGCGCCCGGGCCGTCAGGCCGGTGTCGCCTGCCGCCGGCGGGCGCGC
>DATMVH010000215.1:0-2382 GCA_035563395.1 Solirubrobacteraceae bacterium | reverse complement strand
GCGGCGAGCAGCGACGGTCCGGCGTCGACCCCCGGCGCGCGTGCCCGTCAGCCCCGCGCCGCTAGGCCCGTGAGCCACCGCGTCGCCGCGAGCAGATCCGGGGCGGCGTGGGTCACCGGCGGAGGGTCGCGCTCCTCGTCGCCGACGAGGACCTGCATGGCGCCCACGGCCGCGGCGGCCTCCATGTCGTGCGTGCGGTCGCCGATCATGGCGGTGCGCTCGAGCTCGAAACCGAGTTCCGCGGCGGCGCGGCGGAGCATCCCCGGCGCGGGCTTGCGGCAGTGGCAGCCGCCCTCGTGCGGGCAGTGGTAGATCGCGGCGATGCGGCCTCCGGTCGAGTCGACCGCCGCCAGCATCCGCGCATGGATGCCGGCGAGGTCGGCCTCGCTGAGACGCCCGCGGGCGATGCCGCGCTGGTTGGTGACCACGATTACGCCGATCCCCGCCTCGGCGAGCTCGCGCAGCGCGTCGAGCGAGCCCGGGAGGAACTCGAATTCCTCCCAGCGCGTGACGTAGGAGCCCTCGGGCGCCTTGCGATTGATGACGCCGTCGCGGTCGAGGAAGACCGTGTCGGGACGGAACTGGCCCTCAGCCACCGGTGGCGAGGTCGCGCTCCACCATCTCGCAGATGAGGTGCGCGACGACTGTGTGCGCCTCCTGGATGCGGGGCGTTGCGTCGGACGGCACCGCGATGCAGAGGTCGACCGCGTCGGCGAGCGCGCCGCCGCCGGCGCCGGTCAACCCGATCGTGCGCATGTCGCGCGCGTGCGCCTCCGCCACGCCGGCGAGGACGTTCGGAGAGCTGCCGCTGGTCGAGATCGCGAGCGCGACGTCCCCCGGAGCGCCGAGCCCCGCGATCTGGCGGGCGAACACGTCGGCATAGGCGTAGTCGTTGCCGATCGCCGTCAGCGCGGCGGCGTTGTCCGACAGGCAGAGCGCCGGCAGCGAGGCGCGCTCGAGCAGGAACCGCCCGAGGAACTCGGCGGCGATGTGCTGCGCGTCGGCGGCGCTGCCCCCGTTGCCGAACAGCAGGAGCTTCCCGCCCGCGCGCAGCGAGAGCGAGATCGTCTCCGCCGCGGCGACGATGGCCGCGACCTGCGCCGGCTCGCGCAGCCGCTCGAGGACGGCGGCGCTGGCCGCGATGCGCGCGGACACGAGGTCGTGGTCGTTCTCGGGCGCCACAGGCATCGCCACGAGCTGCTGCCGTTGCTCAGGTGTCATGGACCCTCCATGTCCGCAGTCCCTCGGGCTCGAAGGCGATCTCCTCGACGTCCGCGCCCAGGTCGAGCATCCGCGCCGCGACCTTGTGCTTGCTGCCGTTTCCACAGTACACGAGCAGGTAGCCGCCACCGCCGGCGCCGGTGACCTTCGCCCCAAGCGCGCCGGCCTTGCGCGCCTCCTCGTAGAGCTGCTCGATGCGGGGCGTCGAGATGCGATCCGACATCCGGCGCTTCGCCTGCCACGCGCTGTCGAGCAGCGCGCCGAAGTCGGCCAGCCGCCCGCGCAAGAGCGCGTTCTTCATCTCGACGGCGAGCTCCTTCTGCGCCCGTAGCGCGCCCACGGTGTCCTCGTTGCCGTGCTGCAGCCGGTTCGTCTGGTCCTCGATCACCCGGCCGCCGTCGCGTGTCGTGCCCGAGTAGCAGAGCAGTAGGTTGTATTCGAGCTCGAGCACCACGTCCGGGCTGATCCGGAGCGGGTTGACCACCACGCGGTCGCCGAACAGCTCGAGGAAGTTGAACCCGCCGAACGTCGCCGCGTACTGGTCCTGCAGCCCGCCCTTGATGCCCAGGTCCTTGCGCTCGAGCGAGTACGCGAGGTCGGCGAGCTCGTAGTCCGTCAGGGGCAGGTTACGGTGCTCCTTCAGGAGACCGATGAGCGCCACCATCATGGTCGACGAGGACCCGAGCCCGGACCCCGGCGGGGCGTTCGAGTGGAGGTGCAGGTCGAACCCGCGGGTGTCGCGGCCGGCGAAGCGCCGGACCGCCGCCTTCGCCAGATCGAGCTTCCCGTCGAAGACCAGCGGCTCGTGGACGTCGAAGACCGCCGACATGCCGAAGTCGTGGGAGTCGATCTGGATCGCGTCGTCCTCGCGCGGGCGCAGCGTCCCGTAGGCGTAGCGGTTGATCGTGGCGTTGAGGACGAGGCCGCCCTCGCGCTCGGGGAAGGGCGGGACGTCCGTCCCGCCGCCGGCGAACGAGATCCGCAGCGGCGCCTTGGCGCGGATGACCGAACGGCTGGGCGTGGCCATCACACCGCCTGCGATGCGGACTGCTCGCCGCGGTACGCGGCCTGCGAGGAGGACTGCTCGCCGCGCGCCGCGGACGCTTCGCCGGCGCGGCTCGCGGCGGTGCGCTTCGGGCCGGGCACGCCGTCGGCGGGGCC
>DATMVH010000214.1:0-5277 GCA_035563395.1 Solirubrobacteraceae bacterium | reverse complement strand
CGCGCCGGCGGCCGACGACGGCGATCTCGCCGAGCGCCGCGCCGAGGTCATAGCGCTCGAACAGCGGCTGCGGGCGCGCGAAGAGGCGGTCGAGGGCCGCATGACCGAGCTCGGGGAGCGGGAGCGTCTGCTGGGCGAGCGGCTCGCCGACCTGGACGCGCTCAAGGAGCAGCACGTGCGCGAGCTCGAGCGAACGGCCGGCATGTCGGCCTCCCAGGCTCGCAATCAGCTGCTCAAGGAGCTCGAGCACCAGGTGCGCCACGACAGGGCGCGCGTCGTCCGGCAGATCGAGGAGGAGACCAAGCGCGAGGCGGACCGCCGCGTGCGCAACATCCTCTCGGTCGTGATGCAGCGCCTCGCCGCCGGCCACGCGGCGGAGACCACCGTCTCGGTGGTCCAGCTGCCGGCGGACGACATGAAGGGCCGGATCATCGGCCGCGAGGGCCGCAACATCCGCGCGCTCGAGCACCTGACGGGCGTCGACTTCATCATCGACGACACCCCGAACGCCGTGATCCTGTCGGGCTTCGACGGCGTGCGCCGGGAGCTCGCCCGGATGACGCTCGAGAAGCTCCTGCAGGACGGCCGGATCCATCCCGCGCGGATCGAGGAGACGTACTACCAGGCCAAGTCCGAGCTGGACAGCCACATCTTCCAGAGCGGCGAGCAGGCGTGCTTCGACGCGAAGGTGCAGGGCCTCGACCCGGAGCTCGTGAGGATCCTGGGGCGGCTGAAGTACCGGACGTCGTACGGCCAGAACGTCCTCGCGCACTCCGTCGAGTGCGCGCATCTCGCCGCGATGATGGCGCACGAGCTCGGCGCCTCGGCGAAGTGCGCGCGGCGGGCCGCGCTGCTGCACGACATCGGCAAGGCGGTCTCGCACGAGATCGAGGGCCCGCACGCGCTGGTCGGCGGCGACCTTGCGCGCAAGCACGGCGAGTCGGAGGCGGTGGCGCACGCCATGGAGGCGCACCACAACGAGGTCGAGCCCCAGACCGTCGAGGCGGTCCTCGTGCAGGCGGCGGACGCGTTGTCGGGCGCGCGCCCGGGCGCGCGCGGCGAGTCGCTGGAGCAGTACGTCAAGCGCCTGCGGGACCTCGAGCACATCGCCACCCGCCACGAGGGCGTCGACAAGGTCTACGCCATGCAGGCCGGCCGCGAGATCCGCGTCATCGTGGCGCCGGGCACGCTCGACGACGACGGCGCGGTCCTGCTCAGCCACGAGATCGCGCGCGAGATCGAGCAGGAGCTCGAGTACCCCGGGCAGATCAAGGTGACCGTGATCCGCGAGTCCCGCGCCACCGACTACGCGCGGTAGCGCGCTTCTACCCTGTTACGGCGGTGAAGTCCTTCCACGTCACCACCTTCGGGTGCCAGATGAACGAGCACGACTCCGAGCGGATGAAGGGCATGCTCGAGTCGCTCGGGTACGCCGAGGTGGCGGAGCGCCGCGACGCGGACCTCATCCTCTTCAACACCTGCTCCATCCGCGAGAAGGCGGACGAGCGCTTCGTCGCCCATCTCGTCGAGGCGAGCGCGCTCAAGCGCCGCGATCCCGACCGGGTGATCGGCGTCGGGGGGTGCTGGGCGCAGTCGGTCAAGGACGAGGTCTTCCGGCAGTTCCCCTTCGTCGACGTGGCCTTCGGGCCCGGCCAGGTGCACAAGCTGGCGGAGTTCCTGACGTCGGAGTCGCTCACCGCGCAGGGCTACTTCGAGTTCGAGGGCTTCACCGGCCACCTGCCGATGCGCCGCGCGCGCGAGCACCAGGCCTGGATGCAGATCTCCGTCGGCTGCAACTGCCGGTGCTCGTACTGCATCGTGCCCTCCACGCGCGGGCGGGAGGTGTCGCGCCCGCAGGCCGAGCTCGTCGCCGAGGCCGAGCGCCTCGTGGCCGACGGCGTGCGGGAGATCACGCTGCTCGGGCAGAACGTCAACGCGTACGGCCGCGACCTGCGGCCCGAGCGCGCGACCTTCGCCGGCCTCCTGGCGTCCCTCGACGCCGTCGAGGGCCTCGCCCGGCTGCGCTACACGAGCCCGCACCCGAAGGACATGCGCGAGGACGTCATCCGCGCGCACGCGGAGCTGCCGACGGTCTGCGAGCACATCCACCTGCCGCTGCAGTCGGGCTCGAGCCGGATCCTGAAGGCGATGCGCCGCACGTACTCGCGCGAGCGCTACCTCGACCGCGTGGCGCTCATCCGCGAGCACGTCCCCGACGTCGCCCTGACGACGGACATCATCGTCGGCTTCCCCGGGGAGACGGAGGCGGACTTCCGCGAGACGCTCGACGTCGTCGAGGAGGTCGGTTACGACGGCGCCTTCACGTTCATCTTCTCCCCGCGGCGCGGGACGGAGGCCGCCGAGATGGCCGACGACGTGCGCCACGAGGAGAAGGTCGAGCGGATGCAGCGCCTCGTGGAGGTCGTCCAGCGGCGCGCCCGCGAGCGGGCGCAGCGCTTCGTCGGCCGGACGATGGAAGTGCTCGTCGAAGGCCCGTCGCGCCACGACCCGGACCGCCTCCGCGGCCGGACGCGCCACAACAAGGTCGTGAACTTCGGCGGCCTCGCCCAGCCGGGCGACCTCGTGCAGGTGGAGGTCCGCGAGGCGACGAGCCAGACCCTGAGCGGCGAGCAGGCGCGCCTGCTGCTGCCCGCGGCCTGACCGCCCGCCGTCCACACCGTCCGGCCCGTATGCGAACATGTGTTCGTGCGCTGGGACGGGCAACTGATCGAGGAGGACGAGCGCGGGCGGCTGCCGGGGCGGATCGGCGAGGGCGTCGTCCGCACGTTCGACGCGCCGGAGGCGCTCGACACCCGCTTCTACGAGGTGCGGGCCAAGAGCGCGCTCAACCGCGTCCCGGCGGCGTCGCGCGTGCCCTTCGAGTGGACGGTCAACCCGTACCGCGGCTGCGCCCATGCGTGCGTCTACTGCTTCGCGCGCCCCACGCACGAGTTCCTCGATCTCGGCCCGGGGCGTGACTTCGAGCGCGAGATCGTCGTCAAGGTCAACGTCCCCGAGGTCCTCCGCGCCGAGCTGGCGCGGCCTTCGTGGTCGGGCGCCCACATCGCCATGGGGACGAACACCGATCCCTACCAGTGGGCCGAGGGCCGCTACAAGCTGATGCGCGGGATCTGGGAGGCGCTCCGCGACGCCGCCAATCCGTGCTCGATCCTCACGAAGTCCCCGCTGCTGCTGCGCGACGTCGATCTGCTGCGGCAGGTCGCCGAGCGCACGCAGGTGAGCGCGTGCCTCTCCGTGCCGACGCTCGAGGAGAAGGCCTGGCGCGCCAGCGAGCCCCGCACGCCGCACCCCCGGGCGCGCCTCGAGGCGGTGGCGGAGCTCAACCGGGCCGGCATCCCGACGGGCATCCTCATCGCCCCGCTGATGCCCGGGATCAACGACGCGCCGGGGCAGATCGAGCGGATCGTCGAGCTCGCGACGGAGGCCGGCGCGGTCAGCATCGGCGGCATCGCGCTCCACCTCCGCGGCTCCGTCCGCGGCGTGTTCTTCGACTGGCTGCGCGGCTACCGGCCCGATCTCGTCCCGCGTTACGAGGCGCTCTACGCACGCGGCGCGTACATGCCGGGCGCCGAGCGCCGCCGCCTCGAGCGGGCGTCAGGCTTCCCGAACGGGCGGCTGGATCCCGGTCCGGAGCGCTTCCGCCACCGCCCGGGCGCGCGGCGCGCCGCGCAGCCGCGCGGGGATCCGGCGGCGTCGGCGCGGTCCGTGCAGACGACGCTGTTCTGAGGGCGCGGCAGGCCGCGCAACCGCGCGGCGGCGTACGGCGGCGGCGCGGTCGGTACCGCCGTTCCCAGCGCGGCGGGGCGCGCGGATTCCGCCGCCGCCGACGTGATCGGCGCAGACGACGCTGGTCGGGGGAGCGCGCAGCGCGACCGCGCGGAGCCTCTGCTGACGACCGCGGCGGGGCCTTTGCTGACGACCGCGGCGGGGCGTTTGCTGACGACCGCGGCGGGGCCTTTGCTGCCGACCGCGCGGCGCCCGTGCTGCCGCCCGTCGCGCCTCAGAGCGCGCCGGCGACGGCGTCGACGATCGCGACGAGCGCGCTCACGACCAGGACGAGGACGGCCAGCATCACGGTGAACGCCGTCCAGGCGGCGACGCGCACCGCCTGGTGGCCGCGATGCGCGACGGTTGCCGGCAGGCGCCGCTCCGTCGCGTACAGCGCCGCCGCGCCGAGCATGCCCTTGCCGTAGCGGAGCCGCTCCGCGTCGGCCACGCGGCCGCGCCAGACGCGCGCCATCTCGCGCGCCTCGCGGCGGCGGAGCACCGACCAGCGCGGGAGCCGACGGGCGCGGCGCTCCCAGTAGGCGAGCAGCTCGCGCGCCTCTTCGAGGTCGTCCGCTCCGGGGCCGCGCCGCCGCTGGAGCCCGGCAACGAACCCGGCGGCCATGCCCCGTGCGACCGGCCACACCTGCGCGGCGAACACGGACGAGCGGGGCGTGCGGACGAAGGTCATCTGGTCCCGAGGATACCGGGCGTCGGCGCCCTGTCGGGGAGGCCGGTTGCGCCCGTCCGCGTGCCGTGCAGGGCGCCCGAGGCCCGGCGCGGACCTCAGCGCATGTCGCGCTGCGCTTCCGCCAGCGCGTCCGAGACCGCATCGGCGCCGAGGCGCCGCTGCACGCGCCCGGCGAGGGACGGGGCCACGGTCGCGGCGAGCGCACCGACACGCACGCCGAGCGGGGCCACGTCGACCTCGGCGCGGTCGTCCTCGATGGCGCGCACGACGCTCTCCACGACTTGCGCCGACGTGCTCGTGCCGACGTAGAACGGCAGGGCCGAGCTCACGCCCGCGTCCGCGAACATCCCCGCGTCCCGCACGAAGCCGGGGAACACGCACGAGACGCCGACTCCGGCCGGCGCCAGGTCCTCCCGCAGCCCGAGCGCGAAGCCGCGCAGGCCGAACTTCGTCGCGGAGTACACGGACCCGCCGGTGCTCGCGACCTTGCCGGCCATCGACGACATGAACACGAGGTGGCCGGAGCCGCGCGCCGCCATCGCCTCGCCCGCGAGCCGGCCGAGCACCATCGGCGCCCGGAGGTTGACCATCAGCGCGCGGTCGATGTCCGTCACGGTGAACGTCGCGATGTGCCCGCTCGCCGGCAGCGCGGCGTTCGCGATGAGGATGTCGACGGGACCCGCCTGCCGCATCAGCTCCTCCGGCGCGGCCGGCTCGGCGAGGTCGCAGACGAGCGGCCGCCCGCCCGTCTCGACGGCGATCGCCTCCAGCTCGCCCTCGCGCCGCCCGCTGAGCACGAG
>DATMVH010000213.1:0-2044 GCA_035563395.1 Solirubrobacteraceae bacterium | reverse complement strand
GCACGGCGTGCCCTTCTACGTCTTCGGGCACAGCCACGCCGCCGCCGACCGGCCGCTGCCGGGCGACGACCGGGCGCGCGTCCTGAACACCGGCACCTGGTCGACCACGGTCCGCGGCTCCGGCGCCGCGCGGACGTTCGTCGAGGTGCACCGCGGCGCGGACGGGGTCGGCGCCGCGGTGTTCCGCTGGGACGGCGGCCGGATGACGCGACTCGCGACCTGACCGTTCCGGCGCCGCGCCGCCGCGGCGTCACCCGAGCGCGAGCGGCCAGACGACCAGGAGCCCGAGGCTCAGGACCCCGTGCGCGACCGCGACGGCGAGCAGCGACCGCGTCCGCTCGACCTGCAGCGCGAAGACCAGCCCGACCACGGCGAAGAACGCGATCGCCGCGAAGGAATCCGTTCCGAGGTACACCGCCGCGAAGAGACCGCAGCCGACCAGCACGCCGGCGCGTCCCAGCGCGCGCCGCAGGGCGGACTGCAGCAGGCCGCGGAAGATGACCTCCTCGAGCACGCCCGCGAACAGCACGACGCCGATCGAGGCGGCCACGAGGCGTGGCCACGACGCCGTGGTGGCGAGCGGCGGCGGCTGGATGACCGCGTAGCCCAGCAGGCCGAGCAGGACGCCGGCGAGCAGGCCCAGCTGCAGCTCCCACCGGCTGGCGCGCGCGATCCGGCCGAGCTGCGCGGGCGCCGGGCGGAGCACCTCCCGCAGCGGGTGCGGCGTCGTGGCGAGCACGGTGGCGACCGCCGGCGGCACCCCCGCGATAAGCGGCCAGTAGGCCTCCGGAACGTCGCCGAGCGGAAGCGCGAGGCTCGTGAGGCGCAGGATCGCCACGAGCGCGAGGGCCCTGAGGACGTCGTCGGGGGCCCCCGCCTCGTCGGGCGAGTACGCCGCGGCCTCGGGACGCAGCGCGACGAGGTGGTTCGCGATGGCGAGGAGCACGACGGCGTCGACCAGCGCGCCGGCGAGCGGATCGACGAACGCCACCAGCAGCTCGGCGAGCACGATCGCCCCCGCGTACACCGGCAGCGACACGCGCAGCGCGAGCGGCAGGCCGCTCTCGCGGCGGTCGAGGACGGCGATCGTGCGGAGCGGCGCGCCGCTCCGCCCGGACTCCCGCCGCTCCAGGCCGCCGGACACCGCTATCCCGCCAGGCTCGCGAAGCGGGCGCCGAGGACGCCCATGGTCAACAGGAGGCACGGCACGACGATGAAGCGGATCCGGCCCGCGCGCTCGGCGGCGTCGCGGCCGATGCCCCGCAACAGCTCGCGCTCGACGAGCAGCACGAGTGTCAGGATGACGACGATCAGGCCGAACGTCGTCGTCAGGCTCTCGACGTCGCTTCCCGCGATCACCGACCGCGTCGTCTCGTCCACGAGCGAGGTCATGAGCCCAGCGGTGCCGCACGGCGCGGGGCCGACCGGGCGACGTCCACGGTGACCGCGAGCATCGTGATCGCCAGCAACACGGCGAAGCTCACGTCGAAGTTCGCCGAGCCGGCGTAGATCAGCACGCCGGCCACGAGGGTGTCGAGCGCGAGGCTGAGCGCGACGGCGATCGCGAGCTCGGTCGTCGCGTCGCTCAGCCGCAGCAGCCGTACGAGCGCCATCCCGGGACACACGAGCATGAACCACAGGACGGCGATCGGACGCCCCGCGAAATCGACGTCGGCGTACACGAGCACCGCCACGACGACGGCGGAGAACGCGATGACCGGCGGCCAGTACGGGCGAACGCTCACGGGCTGTGCGGAAGGGGTTTGGCGCACACTACCTGGCACGCGCACCCGGCGGGCGACGTTCGGCAGGGGTGACGCGCGCAGGGATCGTGGTTAGGATCGCCACGACCGGTGCGGTGCCGCGGCCCTCGACGGGTCCCGGCCTCGAGCGACCCGGAGGAGTCAGCGGACTTGGCCCCGCGCAAGGACGGCGATGTTCAATCACGTGCCCGGCGCGACGCCGGGACGGGCGCGTCGGTGCTCGACGGCGGACGTGGCGCGGGCGGCATGGGCGCCGCGGACCCGGCGGCGGGGAACGGGAG
>DATMVH010000212.1:0-8577 GCA_035563395.1 Solirubrobacteraceae bacterium | reverse complement strand
GAGTGCGGCAGGTCGAGGTCGTCCAGGACCTGCGCCCAGCGGTACACCCAGTCGTGACGCCGCAGCGCGCCGACCATGTTGCGCATGCGGGCGCGCTCGAGCCGCTCGGGCTGCGCGTCGAGGTCGGCGACGATCTCCCGGAGGTCGTGCGCCTCGTACGGGATCTCGATGACTGCGTCCTCCCAGTCGAAGCATGCGTCCCACTCCGGCGTCGCCGGAGCGCTGCCGAGCAGGACCGCGCCGCCGGCGGTCGCCTCGAAGTAGCGCGCGGACAGCACGTCGTCCGCTGCCCCGCGGCCCAGGTCGACGCTGGCCTTGTAGGCGAAGAAGTAGCGGCTGCGCTTCATCTGCTCGGCGATCAGCCGCCGGTGCGCCCGGTAGTCCGGCAGCGGGACGTTGAAGATCGTGTCGTAGAGGTAGAACGCCCCCTCCTGCCGCGCCATCTCGAGGGCCGCGGCGTGAGTGACCGGCGAGCGGCGGCCGAACTGGTACAGGTCGACGGTCCGGGCGGGCGGCGACGGATACGGCGAGAACTGGAGCGCGTCCACGCCCAGCGGCAGGAACTCGACCGGGCAGCCGACGATCTCGGCGATGTCGTCCTTCGGCGCCGGGTTGAAGACGTACACGCGGTCGAACTCGAAGCGCCTGAGCAGCTCGAGGTTGCGGCGGTACTTGTCCACATGCTCGCTGAAGAGCTCGACGAAGAAGCACGTCGCGATGTCGCACCGCTTGCGGAGATCCCCGAGCCGAAGCAGGTGCGGGACGTCGGTCACGAACGAGAAGGTGGTGAAGAACAGCTCGTGGTGCTGGACGATCCGCACCGGCCGGAGGGCAGGGCTGGTGACGCGGTCGAGGCGGCCAGTCGCGTAGTAGAAGCGGTCGAGAAGGCGCCGGCGCCGGCCTTCCGGCATCGCGGGCGGCGCCAGCAGGGCGACGTCGTCGACCGCGGCGATGACGTCCTCGAACTCGTACTGGAACGCGTGCCACTTGCGTGACTCGGCGCCTCGCTCGGACAGCAGAAGCGTCCGGGGGGCCTCGGCCGGTGACCGGCTCATGCCGCCCTCAGCGGGGGATGGAGCGTCGTCGCGCGCCCGGCCGCGCGACGGGCCCGGTAGCGCAGGTAGTCCGCCACCACGCGCAGGCGCGGCTTCAGATGCGCGCGGTCGGTCCGCACGAGGTGCTTGACGACGCGCCATCGCTCCTGAGCCATCGCGCGCCGCAGCTCCGGATACTCGCGCAGGAGCCCCGGCTCGGCGGCGAGCCCTTCGAGCAGCCAGAGCAGGTCGAACCAGCGGGCGGCCACCGTCTGCCGGATCGTCGTGTTGTTCGCGTGGAACCGGTACGTCGCCAGCTCCTCGTCGACGAACCCGACGTCGAAGTGCACCATGGTCCGGGCCCACATGTCGAAGTCGTCCAGCATGCGCATGCGCGTGTTGAACAGCCCGAGCTGCTGCAGCGCGGTGAGCCGCATCATCACGTTCGAGGGCTCTCCGATCCAGTTCTCCAGCAGGCCGGCGCGGACCCACCGGCGAAGCAGCGTCCGGCCGTCGTTGACGGGCTGCAGGTCGCCGAAGTTCCGATAGGCGGTCTCGAAGACCTCGCGAAAGTTGTGCAGGTCCGGCTCGGCGTCCGCGTCGACCGCGATGCGCCGACGGCAGAACACCATGCCCACGCGCTCGCTCGTCTCGATGACCTCGAGCATCCGCTCGAGGCACGTGGGATAGATCTGGTCGTCCCCGTGCAGGAACTTCACGAACGGGCTGCGGCAGAGCGCGATGGCGCCGTTGATGTTCGCCTGATAGCCGACGTTGACCGGGTTGCGGTGCAGCCGGATCCGCGGATCGTCGTAGGAGCGGACGACCTCGACCGTGTCATCCGTCGACGCGTTGTCCGTGATGACGAGCTCGAAGTCCTCGTACGTCTGGGAGAGCGCCGACTCGATCGACGCCCGGATCGTGTCCGCCGAGTTGTAGACCGGCAGCGTGATCGCCACCTTCGGGACGGCGCCGGTCATGCCCGGACCTCCGGCGGGGCGCCGGCCGGGCGCGGCCGCTGCGTGAGCACGACGAGCGCGCCGGCGAGCAGGGCCACGACCGCGGCGCTCGTGGCGTCGGCGAACGCGATCGACACGATCGCGCTCACCATGATCAGCAGGATGCCGACGGCGAGTGCCACGACGCCGTCGTCGAGGTCGTGGCGGCCGAGCACGCTGACCGCCGGCGCCAGGAGGAACGCGCAGAAGGCCAGCAGCGCGAGCGGGCCGCCGATGATCAGCAGGAAGAGGTACTGGTTGTGGAGGAAGTTCTGCTCCGTGCGGACCACCGCGCCCGAGGCGTCCGTGCTCGTCGAGCGCGAGCCGAACGACGCCCCCGGGCCGATGCCTGTGAAAGGATGCTGCTTGTAGGCCGCGATCGCCAGGCGCGACTCCACGACCCGATCCTGCAGCGAGGAGTCACGTACCTCCGACTGGGGGTCCAGCAGCGTGGTCCCGCGCTTGACGATGGGATAGACCGGTGAGTCCGCGCTGATGTTCGTGCCCGCAAGGACGGCGCCCATGCCCACCGTGGCGAACAGGACAAGCGCGGTGACGAACGACTTACGCGCGCGCACGCGCGAGAGAGCGAGCATGCAGCAGAGCCCGAGGACGAGCCCGATCCACTGGTTGCGGTTGAAGGAGAGCGCGAGCGCGACGGTCATGGCCGCGAGCGCGGCGAGCCACCACAGCCGCTGGACGCGCTCCGCGTGGACGGTCCGCACCGCCGTGTACCAGAACAGGGGATACGCGAGCGCGACGCCCGGAAGGCGCACGCGGTTCACGATGCCGAAGCCTTCCCGGTCGCGGATGGTGGAGCTGTTGTCCGGGTTGAGGATCTCCTGCACCGGGGACCCCGGCGCGGCGGCGAGCACGGCGATCACGCCGGCGATCGCGGCGAGCGCCACGGACATCACGAGCAGGCGCGTGACCCGCTCGGGCTCCGGGAAGAGCCGGACGATCACGAAGAAGAGGACGAGCGGCACGAACGCGCGGGCGGTGACGTAGACGAGGTTGAACGAGGCGCGCCCGGACTCGATTGTCAGGTAGGACGACAGCGTCAGCACGGCCAGGAAGGCGAGCAGCGCGACGCCGGCGAAGCCGCCCCACCAGGCTCTGCGGGGGCGCACGAGCGCGACCAGGCACAGGGCGCCCACGACGACCTCGGCGAGCCGCAGCTCGATCGGGCCGAACGGGATCTTGAACCGCTGCGCTTCGACCACCGTCGCGAGCAGCACGAGCGCGAAGCAGGTCGCCGCCATCGGGAACCGGAAGACGAGCGCGAGCGCGACGACGGCGACGCCGAGAAGCAGCAGGCGGTGCAAACGCGGCTCCACGATCGCGAGCGCGATGCCGAGGTCGGCCACCAGGAGCGCCGCCGCGAAGGCCGCGGCGCGGATGCCGCGATGCGAGCCCCATCCCCAGCCGGACGACCCGCGGTGGCCGAGCCATCCCGGCCGGCCGATCGCCAGGCGTCCGTTGCCCGCACCGTGTGCCACGCGGGGCAAGAGTATCGGGCGGCCGGACCCCGCAGTTCTGGACATACGTCCAGGGAACCGCCGCTGGCCTCGCCGTCACGCTCGCGCCGAGCGCCCGGCGGGACGCCGCCTCCCCGACGCGCTCAGGTTCGCTCGTGGCGGCCCGGCGCGTGCGACGCCAGCGCGGCCCGGCCGTCCACGGGCCGCCCCGCGAGGATCGCGCCGGGCACGTCGCGTGCGTGCCACTCCGCCCGCAGGGGCGTGCCGGCGAGCCGCGGCTCGGCGGCGAGCAGGTGCTCGAGGATCGCCGGCGACCGCCGGTGCGCGTCGTGTGCGTCCGAGGCGATGTCGTGGACGAGCCCCGCGCGCAGCAGCTCGATCGCGAACGTCGCCACCCGTGAGCCGAACTGGCCGCTGAGCGCGCTCGCC
Organism: Solirubrobacteraceae bacterium; assembly: GCA_035563395.1. Taxonomy (GTDB): domain Bacteria; phylum Actinomycetota; class Thermoleophilia; order Solirubrobacterales; family Solirubrobacteraceae; genus DASQMT01. The sequence goes on along the minus strand of DATMVH010000212.1, from coordinate 4,638 downwards.
GTCACGGAGGTGAGCATGCCGGCGTCGACCAAGCGCGCGAGCCGGGCCGGATCGCGCTGGAACGCGGGCGAGCGCTCGGGATGGGCGAGCACGAGCGGGTGCCCGCGCTCGCGCACGTGGAACAGGAGCGCCTCCACCGCGCTCGGGCGCTCGAACGACAGCGGGCACTCGACCAGCAGGTACGGCCCGCCCCCGAGGCGAAGCGCGGCGAGCTCGTCGTCCGGCAGGTCGAGCGCCTGCGTGATCGTGATCTCCGCGCCCGTCTGGACGTTCAGCGGGATGTCGCGGCGGAGCAGCTCGACGATCAGCGCCGCGGCGACGGCCCCGATGTGCTCCGCGCGGTTCGGGAACGTCTCCGACACGTGGGGCGTGGCCACGACGGTGTGGACGCCGGCCTCGACCGCGGCACGCGCCATCTTGACGGCATCGGCCAGCTTGCGCGGGCCGTCGTCCAGGCCGGGGAGCATGTGGCAGTGCAGGTCGATCACCGCGCCCTAAGGCTAGAGTCCGCGGGGCCCTGCGAGCACGCCTGGTCGCGCGCTCGCACCGGCGCATCGCGCAGGGTCAAGACAGGCCTTGCGCCCGCCGATACACTTCCTGCGTCGGCCGATAGCCGCAGCCGTCCGCGACGCCCCCTCCGCCACATACGGAGTCCGGGCCGGGCGGGGTCCGTGAGCGCCGACCGCCCCTCCAGGGGTCCGCCTACCCCTGTGCTATATTGGCTGGTCGCGCTCTCCGTGGCGGTCCGTCCCCCGCGGGCTTGTCCCTGCGGTCTGCGCGTCCGCCCCTTGCCCGTTTCGCTCCGCCCCAAGAGGAGTCGCCGTCTTGGCTTCCGTTGACGCTCCCCGCATGCGCCGCACGTTCGCGCGGCTCGACAAGGTCCTCGATGTCCCCAACCTGATCGACATCCAGAAGAAGTCCTTCGCCTGGCTCGTCGACACGGAGAACGGGGGACTGCGCGAGACGATCGACGACATCTCGCCGATCGAGGACTACACCGGCAACCTCGCCGTCCAGTTCGGCGAGTTCCAGTTCGACGCGCCCGTCGCGTCCCTGGAGGAATGCCGCGAGAAGGATCTCACCTACGCGCGGCCGCTGACCGTCACGGTCGGCTTCGTCAATCGCGAGACGGGCGAGATCCGCGAGCAGTCGGTGTTCATGGGCGACTTCCCGTGGATGACCGACCGGGGGACGTTCATCATCAACGGCACCGAGCGCGTCGTGGTGACGCAGCTCGTCCGGTCCCCGGGCGCCTATCTGATGGAGCCCAAGGACGCGGAGAAGCAGCTGTTCGTCGCGAACCTGATGCCGGCGCGCGGCTCCTGGCTGGAGCTGGAGATCGACAAGAAGGGCCGCGTCTACGTCCGCATCGACCGCAAGCGCAAGCTCCCGGTCACCGTGCTGCTGCGCGCGATGGGGATGACGGACGACGAGATCGTGCGCCGCTTCGAGGAGTCCCTCTACATCCGCAACACGATCGACGCCGACACGGACCAGACGCGCTCGGAGGAGGGCGCGCTGATCGAGCTGTTCCGCAAGCAGCGCCCGGGCGAGCCGCCCAGCGTCGACAACGCGCGCAACCTGCTCAACCAGCTCTTCTTCGACCCGAAGCGCTACGACCTCACGCGCGTCGGCCGCTACAAGCTCAACAAGCGCCTCGGACTCGACGTCGACCTCGAGACCCGCGTCCTGACCGAGGACGACATCGTCACCCTCGTCAAGAAGCTCGTCGAGCTGCCGCGGCTGCTCGGCATGTCCGAGGAGGCCGACGACACGAAGGACTACGCCGCCGAGGCGCTGTCGATGCCGCGCGAGGCGGTCGCCGACCACCTCGACGAGTACGAGCACTTCGGCAACCGCCGCCTGCGGACTGTCGGCGAGCTGATCCAGGAGGCCTTCCGGATCGGCCTCTACCGGATGGAGCGCGTCGTGCGCGAGCGCCTCACCACCGAGGACGCCGACACGATCACCCCGCAGACGATCATCAACATCCGGCCGGTCGTCGCCGCCCTGAAGGAGTTCTTCGGGTCGTCGCAGCTGTCGCAGTTCATGGACCAGACGAACTCGCTGTCGGGCCTGACGCACCGCCGGCGCCTCTCCGCGCTCGGCGCGGGCGGCCTCACGCGCGAGCGCGCGCCGATCGAGGTGCGCGACGTGCACCCGACGCACTACGGCCGCATGTGCCCGATCGAGACGCCGGAGGGCCCGAACATCGGCCTGATCGGCTCCCTCTCGAGCTTCGCCGAGGTGTCGGAGTTCGGCTTCGTCACCACGCCGTACCGCGTCGTGCGCGACGGCCGCGTCACGAACGAGGTCATCCACCTCGACGCGACGGAGGAGCAGGAGCGCCGGATCGCGCAGGCCAACGCGCCGCTCGACGCCGACGGCCGCCTGACCGAGGAGCTCGTGCTCTGCCGGACGCAGGCCGGCCACTACGAGTCGTTCCCGCCGGAGCAGGTGGACCTCATGGACGTCTCGCCGGAACAGATCTGGTCCGTCGCGACGGCGATGATCCCGTTCCTCGAGCACGACGACGCGAACCGCGCGCTCATGGGCTCGAACATGCAGCGCCAGGCGGTGCCGCTGCTCAAGACCGATGCGCCGCTGATCGGGACGGGGATGGAGCGCCGCGCGGCGATCGACACGGGCGACGTGATCGTGGCCGAGCACGACGGCACGATCGAGTACGTGGACGCCACGCGCCTGGTCCTCGCCCACGCCGACGGCCGCGACGAGTACGAGCTGCAGAAGTTCATGCGCTCCAACCAGGGCACGCTGATCCACCAGAAGCCGCTGGTGAAGGCCGGCCAGGAGGTCACGGCCGGTGAGGTGCTGGCCGACGGCTCGGCGACCGACCAGGGCGAGATGGCGCTGGGCAAGAACCTCATGGTCGCCTTCATGTCCTGGGAGGGCTACAACTTCGAGGACGCGATCATCCTCTCGGAGCGCCTGGTCAAGGACGACGAGCTGACCTCGATCCACATCGAGGAGTACGAGATCGACGCGCGCACGACCAAGCTGGGCGACGAGGAGATCACGCGCGACATCCCCAACCGCTCGGAGGAGTCGCTGCGGAACCTCGACGACCGCGGGATCGTGCGGATCGGCGCCGAGGTGCAGTCCGGCGACCTGCTGGTCGGCAAGGTCACGCCGAAGGGCGAGACCGAGCTGACCGCGGAGGAGAAGCTGATCCGGGCCATCTTCAAGGAGAAGGCCCGCGAGGTCCGCGACACGTCGCTGAAGGTGCCGCACGGCGAGGGCGGCGTGGTGATCGACGTCAAGACGTTCTCGCGCGCCGCCGGCGACGACCTGTCGCCCGGCGTCAACGAGCTCGTCCGCGTCTTCGTGGCCAAGAAGCGCAAGATCGCCGAGGGCGACAAGCTCGCCGGCCGCCACGGCAACAAGGGCGTCATCTCCAAGATCGTCCCGGTCGAGGACATGCCGTTCCTCGAGGACGGCACCTCCGTGGACGTGATCCTGAACCCGCTCGGCGTCCCGAGCCGCATGAACATCGGCCAGATCCTGGAGACCCACCTCGGGTGGGTCGCCGCCAACGGGTGGTACGACGACGGCACCGACGCCTACAAGCAGGCGGCCGCCGGCGACGGCAAGGTCTACGTCGCCACGCCCGTGTTCGACGGCGCCACCGTGGAGGACGTCGACACGGCGCTGGTCAAGTGGCAGGACGGCCACCAGGGCGCGATCCGGATGGACATCGACACCTCGCGCCGCGCGGGCGAGCAGGCCTCCGGGAAGGCGACCTTGTTCAACGGCCGCACCGGTGAGGTGTTCGAGAAGCAGGTCACCGTCGGCTACATGTACATCCTGAAGCTGTTGCACCTCGTGGACGACAAGATCCACGCCCGCTCCACCGGCCCGTACTCGCTGGTGACCCAGCAGCCCCTGGGCGGCAAGGCGCAGTTCGGCGGCCAGCGCTTCGGCGAGATGGAGGTGTGGGCGCTCGAGGCCTACGGCGCGGCGTACACGCTGCAGGAGATGCTGACCATCAAGTCCGACGACACCGTCGGGCGCGTGAAGGCCTACGAGGCGATCGTCAAGGGCGAGAACATCGCCGAGCCGTCGATCCCCGAGTCGTTCAAGGTCCTGCTCAAGGAGATGCAGTCGCTGGCGCTGGACGTCAACGTCGTCTCCGAGGAGGGCACGCGCGCCGAGATGGGCGACGAGGACGACGACCTGCTGCGCGCTGCGGAAGAGCTCGGCATCGACCTCTCCGGCGTGCGCGCCGGCGACGGCGCCTCCCCCGACGAGTCGGCCGACGAGGCCGAGGAGCAGGAGGTCGAGGAGGGTGACGCCGGCATGACCGACGACGCCGAGGCCACCGACGCGGATTACATCGACACACCCGTCGACGTCCTTGCCGACGGCGACGAGGAGTGAGGAAACGCCTGTGATCGACATCAACAACTTCGACGCCATCGAGATCGGCCTCGCGTCCTCGAAGCAGATCCGCTCCTGGTCGAGCGGCGAGGTCACGAAGCCGGAGACCATCAACTACCGGACGCTCAAGCCGGAGAAGGACGGCCTGTTCTGCGAGCGCATCTTCGGTCCGACCAAGGACTGGGAGTGCTACTGCGGCAAGTACAAGCGCGTCCGCTACAAGGGCATCGTCTGCGAGCG
>DATMVH010000211.1:0-2139 GCA_035563395.1 Solirubrobacteraceae bacterium | reverse complement strand
TCGCCGAGCGGTGCGCGACGCTCGCGGCGCTGGGCATCACCCACGCCGTGCTCGTCGCCGCCGGCGCGTGGAGCGACGAGGACCTCGCGACGATCGCCGCCGCGGCGCCCGCCGTGCGGGCGATCTCAGCGAGGTCGGGCGGGCCGCCGGTCACCGCCCGTCGACCTCCTCGATCCGCACCAGCCGCCGCTCGCGCAGGGACATCCCGGCCGCGAGCCCGATGACGAGCGGCGCCCGCGCGTCCTCGGGCCCGACGCGCGTGGCCGTCCCGGCGGCCAGCGCGCCGGCGAAGGCCTGCCACTGCCCGATGTAGCTGGGCACGTAGCGCTCGAGGTAGAAGTACGGCAGCGTGGGCGACCGCGTGCCCTCGGCGGTGCGGACGACGCCGGAGTGCGAGAGCGGGTTCTCGGACGCCGCCATGCCCTCCGACCCGAAGACCTCCACGCGCTGGTCGAAGCCGTACGCCGCGCGGCGCGAGTTGTCGATCGCCGTGAGGCAGCCGTTCGCGTGCTCGAGCGCGATGAGCGCCGTGTCGATGTCGCCCGCGTCGGCGAAGCCGGGGTCCACGCGGACCGCGCCGCGGGCGAAGACCTCGACGACCTCCGCGCCGGCGACGAACCGCGCCATGTCGAAGTCGTGGATCGTCATGTCCAGGAAGATCCCGCCCGAGCTCCGCACGTACCCCATCGGCGGCGGCGCCGGGTCGCGGCTCGAGATCCGGACGAGATGCGGATCGCCGACGGCGCCCGACGCGACGGCCTCGCGCACGGAGGCGTGGGCGGGGTCGAAGCGGCGGTTGAAGCCGATCTGGAAGGGAACGCCGGCCTGCCGCACGGCGTCGAGGGCGCGGTCCACCTCGGCGAGGTCGAGCGACACCGGCTTCTCGCAGAAGATCGCCTTGCCGGCCTGCGCGGCGGCGACGACCAGCTCGGCGTGCGTCGCCGTGTTCGAGCAGATGGCGATCGCGTCGACGTCGGCGGCCGCCATCAGCTCGTCGACCGACGCCGCGGCGGGCACGCCGAGGACGGCGCCGACGTCGCGGGCGCGTGCCGCGTCGACGTCGTGGACCGCCGCGAGCGCGGCACCCGGCACGCGCCGCGCGATCAGCTCCGCGTGCATTCCGCCGATCCGCCCGACGCCGATGACGGCGATGCGCCGCGGCGCGGATCCGTCGTCCGTGCTCGTGTCCATGTCTCCTCGAGGCCGGTCTCGGGACGGGCGGCGACGTTACCGCGCGCCGTCGCGCCGCGTATCGTCGGCATCAGGCGACGGCGACGGGAGGCGGGGCATGACGGAGGCGGCGGCGGAGCTGGTGGATCGGTTGATGCGGATCGAGGTGTCGGCGCTGTGCGACGCCGACAAGGGGCTGCCCGTGGTCGAGGCCGCGGTGCGCGCGATGGTGCCCGACGTGCGCATGGCCGGTCCCGTCCTCACCGTCGTGGCGGAGGACGACCACCTGCCCGTGTTCAGCGCCCTCGACGAGGCGGAACCCGGGGAGGTGCTCGTCATCGCCACCAACGGCGGGCGGCGGGCGGTGGTGGGCGAGCTCTTCGCGACGGAGGCGCGGCGGCGCGGCGTGGCCGGGATCGTCGTGGACGGGTACTGCCGGGACGTCCGCGGCCTGCGCCGGCTCGGCCTGCCCGTCTTCGCGCGCGGCACGCTCCCCGCGTCCGGGACGACGGTCGCGCGGACGCCGCTGCGCGGCCCGGTCCGCTGCGGGGGCGTGGACGTCGCGCCGGGGGACGTCGCCTTCGCCGACGACGACGGCGTGGTCATCGCGTCGCCCGAGCGGATCGCGGCCGCCCTGGAGGCCGCGGAGGCGATCGCGCGCAGCGAGGCGGCGATGCTCGCCGCGCTGCGGCGGGGCGAGGCGCTGCACGACCAGACCAACTACCGCGAGCACGTGTCGCGCCTCGACGCCGGCGAGGACAGCCGGCTGGCGTTCACCATCGACCCGAGCTGACGGTCAGGCGGCGTCGGCGGCGATCCGCGCCAGCACGGTCGACGCGCGGTGCGCCTCGGCGGCGAGGCGGCCGAGCACGGCGACGGGCGCGAAGGCGGCGGGATGGCGCAGCGCCGCCACGGTCACGCGGGCGAGCTCCTCGTCGTCGCGGTGGGCGAGGTGGTCGACGCCGGCCT
>DATMVH010000210.1:0-4648 GCA_035563395.1 Solirubrobacteraceae bacterium | reverse complement strand
ACGGGCACCACCGTCGCGAACCCGCCGGGGCGATGCACGCCGATCAGCTGGCGCCGCGCGGAGAGCTGCTCGATCCCGGCGAGCGCGTCGTCGCCGGCGACCAGCGGGTTCACCGCGGCGTCGCGGTCCCGCCACGCCGGGTCGACGCCCTCCCCGACCGCCACGACGCGGCCGGCCAGCTCGTGGCCCATGACGAGCGGCGGCGTGCGGTTGCCCTGCTCGCCGCGGTAGCCCTCGAGCTCCGACCCGCAGATGCCCACGGCCGTCGGGGCGAGCAGCACCTCGCCCGGCGCCGGCTCCGGATCGGGCAGCTCGTCCACCGACATCGTCCCCGGTCCATGCCACACGAGCGCTCGCACGTCGGGCCTCGTACCCCCGAACGCGGCGAAGAACGCGCGCCGGCCGGTCGTGAGCCAGACTGGACCGATGCAACGGACCCTGGGAAGCACCGGCATCACGGTCAGCGCGCTCGGCTTCGGGTGCTGGGCGATCGGCGGCCCCTTCGGCCGTGGCGGGTCGTCCTCCGGCTGGGGCAAGGTCGACGACGACGAGTCGATCGCCGCCATCCGCCGCGGGCTCGAGCGCGGCGTGACGTTCTACGACACCGCGGACGTGTACGGCACGGGCCACAGCGAGACCGTCCTCGGCCGCGCGCTCGGCGCCGACCGCGACGCGGTGGCGATCGCCACGAAGTTCGGCAACACGTTCGATGAGGGCACCGGCGTGGCGCGCGCGCAGGACGTCTCCTCGGCGTACATCCGCGAGGCCTGCGCGGCCTCGCTGCGGCGCCTCGGCACGGACCGCATCGATCTCTACCAGTGCCACGTCGGCGATCTGGAGCGGTCCGTCGCCGAGGAGGTCGCGGAGACGCTCGAGGAGCTGTGCGACGAGGGCCTCATCCGGGCGTACGGCTGGAGCACGGACGACGTCCAGCGCGCGGGCTGGTGGGCCGGCCGGGAGCGCTGCGCGACCGTCCAGCACCACCTGAACGTGCTCGAGGACGCGCCGGACATGCTCGCGCTGTGCGAGCGCGAGGGAATCGCGAGCATCAACCGCGGCCCGCTCGCGATGGGCCTGCTCAGCGGGAAGTTCAGCGCGGACAGCCGGCTCGGGCGCGACGACGTCCGCGGCTCCGGCGCGGCGTGGCTCACCGCCTTCGACGCCGAGGGCCGGCCGCAGCCGGAGTTCCTCGACCGCCTCGCCGCCATCCGCGACGTGCTGACGAGCGACGGCCGCACGCTCGTGCAGGGGGCGCTGGCCTGGATCTGGGGGCGCAGCGAGCGCACCGTCCCGATCCCGGGGTTCCGCACGGTCGTGCAGGCGGACGAGAACGCCGGCGCGCTCGCCCACGGTCCGCTGCCCGACGACCGGATGGCGGAGATCGACGAGCTGCTCGGGCGGACTTCGGCCGGCAGCGCATGAGCCGCGGTGTCCGGCGGGCGGCGTCCGGGTAGCGGACGTCCATGCCCGACGTCACGGTCCACCGCCACGGCGACCGGTGGGCGGTCGCCGAAGCGAGCGGTCCATCGCCCCTGCAGGAGTTCCCGACGCGCGAGGCGGCGGAGTCGGCGGCGCGCCGGCTCGCCGCCGGCGGCAGGGTGGAGGTCGTCGACGACGACCCCACCGGCCTCGCCGAGGGCGTCGAGGGCGCGGGCGCGGAGCCCGACGCGGCCCGGCGCCCGCCCGCCGACGGGTTGCACGACCACGAGCGGCTCCGCAGCGACCAGGCAGGCCTCTGAGCGCAAGAGGCGGGACGCCCACGCGAAGCGGGCGTCGAACGCCGTTGCGCGGCCGTGCTCGAATTTCATACACGGCTCATGGCCGGCGCGGCATGATCAGCACATGCCGGGTCACCACATCGCACGGAGGCGGATCGCTGCGGCGATCGTCGTGCTGTCCCTTCCCGCGCTCGTCCTCGCCTGCGGCGGCGGCGGCGACGACGAGCCGGTGCCCGCGTCGGTCGCGGGCGACGGCGAGTTCGCTCCGAGGAACTTCGGCCCGCCGGGACGCGGCGCCAACCAGTGGCTGCCGCTCAAGCCGGGCACGCAGTGGGTCAGGGAGGGGCAGGTGAACGTCGGTCACCGGCGCGTCTCGCACCGCGTCGTCAGCACCGTCACCGACGTCTCGAAGGTCGTGGGCGGCGTGCGAACGGTCGGCGTCCTCGACCAGGACTTCAACGGCGGGCAGATCGCCGAGCAGTCCGTCGACTGGTTCGCCGAGGACAAGCAGGGCAACATCTGGGATCTCGGCTCCTACACCGAGAGCTACGAGGGGGGGCAGTTCGTCAACGCCTCGGACGCCCGGCTGGCCGGAAGCGACGGCGAGGACGCCGAGATCGTGATGCTCGCGAACCCGCGCCCGGGCGACGAGTGGTTCGAGGCCGTGGCCGTGAAGACGCGCCAGAGGAAGTGCGTGCCCTTCAACTGCTACACGGACGTGCTCGTCATCGAGGAGGGCGGCTCGGAGGTGAAGTACTGGGCGCCGGGCGTCGGCCAGATCAAGACGGAGCCGCAGAGCGGGGACAAGCAGGAGGTCGAGGCGCTGGTGAACCTCACGCGCCTCGGGCCGCAGGCGCTCGCCGCGATCAGCGCCGAGGTGCTGAAGCTGGACCGGCACGCGCGCGCGGAGGCGGCGGACGTGTTCGGCCGGGCTCCGCCCGCCAAGCGGACGCTTTGACGGACCGGCCGGAGGTGACCGTGCCCCTGGTCGCGGCCGAGGGGGTGTCGAAGCGCTACGGGCCGGCGGGCGCCGGTGGGACGCGGGTGCTCGACGCCGCCGACCTGAAGCTCGTCCGCGGCGAGACGACGAGCCTGGTCGGCGTCTCCGGCAGCGGCAAGTCGACGCTCATCTCGCTGCTCGCCGGCGTGCTCGTGCCGGACTCGGGGCGCGTGGTCTTCGACGGGCAGGACCTCGGCGGCCTCGACGACGCGGAGCGCGCGCGTCTCCGCGCGCGCCGGATCGGGGTCGTGCTGCAGAGCGGCAACCTGATCCCCTTCCTCACCGCCCGGGAGAACGTGGAGCTCGCGATCGAGCTCGCCGGAAACCGCCGCGACGGCGCGCGCGCCGAGGCGCTGCTGTCCGAGTTCGGCGTGGCGCACCGGCGCGACCACCTGCCGCGCCGGCTGTCGGGCGGAGAGGCGCAGCGGGTGGCGCTGGCCATGGCGCTCGTGAACGAGCCGGACGTCCTGCTCGCGGACGAGGTCACCGGCGAGCTCGACTCCGCGAGCGCCGAGCGGGTCATGGACGTCCTCGTGGCCGCCGGGCGCGAGCGCGGCCTGACGGTCCTGTTCGCCACGCACGACGGCGAGGTCGCCGCGCGCGCCCGGCGCCGGCTGCGGCTCGAGCACGGCCGCCTGCGAGACGCATGAACGCGCCGGCCGCCGTCAGGCTCGAGGCGGTCGCCCGGCGCTACGACTCGCCCGCCGGCCCCGTCCGGGCGGTCGACGGCGTCTCGCTCGCGATCGAGGCCGGGAGCAGCCTCGCCGTCACGGGACCCAGCGGGTGCGGGAAGTCGACGCTGCTCGGCCTGATCGGCGGCCTCGAGCGACCCAGCGCCGGGCGCGTGTGGATCGGCGACGTGGAGGTCTCGGGCCTCGGCGAGGCGGAGCGCGCCCGCCTGCGCCGGAGCGCGCTGGGGTTCGTCTTCCAGTCGGACAACCTCCAGCCGTTCCTCACGGCGGCCGAGAACGTGGCGCTGCAACTCGCCCTGAGCGGCTCCGCGGACGGCTACGGGCGCTGCGCGGAGCTGCTGGAGGGACTGCGCGTCGCCGACCAGGCGCACAAGCTCCCCGACCAGCTCTCCGGCGGGCAGCGCCAGCGCGTCGCCGTCGCCCGGGCCCTCGTCCACCGGCCGCGGTTGATCCTCGCCGACGAGCCCACCGGCTCGCTCGACGCCGACTCCGCGGCGGCCGTCTGCGACGTGCTGCTGGCGGCGCAGCGCGAGCTCGGCGCGACGCTCGTCGTGGTGACGCACGATGACGCCGTGGCGCGGCGGCTCGACCGCGTCGTCGGCCTGCGGGACGGGCGGCTCGATGCGTAGCTACGTCTGGCGTGACCTCGTCCGGAACCCGCGCCGCACGCTCGCGTCGCTCGTGGGCGTGACGCTCGGGGTCGGGCTGTTCTCGGGCGTCCTCTTCTTCATCGACGGCTCGGGCGCCTCGATGACGAGGCGGGCGCTGGCCCCGCTCGCCCTCGACATGCAGCGCGTGCTTCCGCCGCAACTGGGGACGGATCTCCGGCTCACCGAGCGGCTGTCGCCTCGCGGGAGGCTGCGGGCCGGCGGACGGGTGACGCTCACGCTCCTCGTCGCGAACCGCGGCTCGCTGCCGGCCCACGACGTGGTGGTCCGGGACGAGCCGCCGCCGCCGCTCACGTACGTCGGCGGCACCACGACGCGGGACGGGCGCCGGATCCCGGACGCGCGCGCCCAGAGCCCGCTCGCCCAGGGGCTGGCGCGCACCGGGCTGAACGTGGGAACCGTGCCGGCGCGGGGAACGCTGACGCTGCGGTACGTCGCCCGGGCCGAGCGACCGGTCGCGGACGTGGCGGCGCTCCGGGTCCGCGGCACGATCTCGAGCCGCGAGGACGTCGTGCCGCGGCGCGCCAACGCCCCGCCGCCGGTGAGCCCGGCGCGGCTCCGCGAGCGGAT
>DATMVH010000209.1:0-2882 GCA_035563395.1 Solirubrobacteraceae bacterium | reverse complement strand
CGCGCGGGTGGCGCTCGCCGACGCGCTCGACGCCTACGCGGCGCTCACCACCGCCGTGCGCCTGGCGCGCGGCGAGGCCGAGCTGCTCGGCGACGGCCAGCGCGACCGCGAGGGGCTGCCGATGCGGATGGCCATCTGACGGTCAGCCGGCGCGGAAGCGCTCGACCAGGTCGTCGAGCAGCCGGTCGATCCGCGCGTCGACCACCTGCCGCGCCGGGTCCTCGTCGTACCAGGCGACGATCTCGCGCGCGCCCTGCGCGAACGGGATCGTGGCCACGTAGTCCGGCACGAGCCGGCGCACCTTCGCGTTGTCGAAGATCACCGAGTGGGTCTTGTCGCCGAGCAGCGAGCGGCCCCACGGCTCGTCCGCGGCGAGGATGGCGTCGGACGGGACGTGGACGATCCGCGCCTCGGCACCGGCGGCGGCGGCCAGGATCTCGTGGATCTGGTTCCACGTGAGGACCTCGTCGGAGGTGATGTGGAACGCCTCGCCGATCGCCTGCGGATGCCCGAGCAGCCCGACGAAGGCCTTGGCGAAGTCGTCGGTGTGGGTGAGCGTCCAGAGCGAGGACCCGTCGCCGTGGACGACGACCTCCTTGCCGCGCCGCATGCGGTCGATCATCGTCCAGCCCGGGTCGTAGGGGACCTGGGTCCGGTCGTAGGTGTGCGACGGCCGCACGATGGTCGCCGGGAACGCCGCCTCGCGGTAGGCGGCGAGGAGCAGGTCCTCGCACGCGATCTTCGCCTGCGAGTACGGCCAGATCGGGTTGCGCAGCGGCGTGCTCTCCACGATGGGCAGCCGCGCCGGCGGCGTCTGGTACGCGGACGCGGAGCTGATGAACACGTACTGGCGCGTGCGGCCCGTGAACAGGTCGATGTCGGTCTGCACGTGCTCGGGCGTGAAGGCCACGAAGTCGACGACCGCGTCGAACTCCTCGTCGCCGAGCGCGGCGCGGGCCGACGCGGGGTCGCGGATGTCGCCGCGCATCAGCCTCGCCCCGTCGGGCACGCGGCGGCTCGCCGTCTGCCCGCGGTTGAGGATGGACAGCTCGATGCCGCGCTCGATCGCACGCCGCCCGCTGGCGGTGCTGATCTGGCCGGTGCCGCCGATGAACAGAACCTTCAATGCTCTCGCCTCCCACGCTGGACCGGCGGGACACGGTATCCGGCCGGCGCTTCACGCACCGCCGCGTGGAACCGGCGCGGGCGGACGATGTTGTCGTCGTTGCCCGAGATCGGGGACGATCGTCGTTCCTCGATCGATGGAGGCGTACGGTGCGGTTGGAGGAACTCTGCGTCTTCGAATGGCGCTATGACGCGGAAGGGCGACTGCCGGACGGCGGGCTCGTCGTGATCCGTCCCTACGGCGGAGAGGAGGGGTCGGCCTACGGCGAGGGGTCCGGGACCGTCCGCGGTGAGCGGATCACCGGCACCGTCTCCTGGTCGAATCATCCCCACCGGCGAAGCGACGGCCGGATGCTTCCGGACGTCCACGGGCTGATCGTCACGGACGACGACGCGCGGATCGTGTTCGAGCTCCGCGGGCGGACGGTCTTCGACGCCGCCGGCAACCGCGGCGCGCAGAGCCTGATCGGCATCTTCGAGTCCGCCGACTCTCGCTACGCGTGGTTGAACGACGTCGTCTGCGTGGCGGAGGGGCAGATCGTGTTCGAGTCGAACCGGATCGAGATCCACGTGTACGAAGCAGTCAACGAGCTCGTCGAGTAGCGGGTCGGCCCGAGCGATCGCTCAGGGTCAGGGACGTGCTCTGCGAGGTCGTGGTGGGCGATGCGCGACTCGCCGCCGATGAGGTAGCGCGCGTCCTCGGGATACAGCACGGCGGCCTCGATGTCCTCGCCCGCGAAGGCGCGGACCGCGTCGATGCCGTCCCGCAGCGACAGGGTGACGAATTCGGTGCTGCCCCCGTCGTCGCCGGCGGAGCAGCCAGGCGCCGCGATCGCCGGGCGTCCGGCCGTACTCGGCGAAGCACGTCTCGCGAACGGACGCGGCGACCTCGTCGGCGTGCGCCGTGCGCACCGCGCCGCTTCAGATGCGGGCGATCATCGCGCCCATTCTCCCGGCGGTGGGGTGAGGAAGGCGAATGCCGGGCTCATGTACGGCGTGAGGCGCCCGCGCACGCCGGTTCGCGGCACGGACGTCGCGGGGCGGTCGAGGCCGTGGGCCGGGACGTGACCGGCCTGCAGCCCGGCGAGGAGGTGCTCGGCTCGTCGTGGACGGGCGCGCTGCGCAAGCGCGGGAGGCTCAACGGGCGCGAGATTGCCACCGCCGTCGGCCGCGACCTTCGCAGAGCAGACCGTCGTTCGAGCCGCCGGCCTGATCCCCAAGCCGGCAGGACTCAGCTTCGAGGAGGCGGCGGCGTCGGTGATGTCGGGCGTCATCGTCGACGACGTCCTGAACTGTCCGCCGCCCCGCACCGTTCGCGTGCTCGCGCCGGGCGGCGTGCTCCGCTCAACGGCGTCGGCGACACCGGAGGGCTCCCCGCCGGCATGCCCAGGAGGCGCGCGCCGCGGTCATGGAGCCGGGCTCGACGCACGTGCGGCTCGTCGACGCGAAGGCCGGCCGGGCGAACCTCGGGTCGCTCGCGACCTTGCTCCGGTCCGGCGACGCCCGCGGAGGTCGTCTCCGAGGTCCATCCGCTCGGCGACGCGGCGAAGGCGGTGGCCCACATGCTCGCCACCACGCCGTCGGCAGGCTCGCGATGTCAGCGCCCGTGCGCGCGGGCGAGCTCGCGCAGTCGCTCGCACTCGCGGCGGATGTCCGGGGTGCGGTTGCCGGGGTCGGCGCACATGGCGTCGATCCGGTCCGCCGCGGCGAGCACCGCGGCGGCGAGCGTCCCGGCGGCCCCCGCCCGCGGCTCCGCC
>DATMVH010000208.1:0-4656 GCA_035563395.1 Solirubrobacteraceae bacterium | reverse complement strand
TCAGTCAGCCCGCCGGCGCAGCCTGCGGCGCGACGGTGCGGGTCCGCCGCCCGCGCCCGCCGATCAGCAGCGTGGGCACCAGTGCCGCGACCAGCGCGACGGACGCCATCGCGAACGCCAGGGCGAAGCCGCTCTCCGCGGGCAGCCCGCCCGGTCCTGCGTGGGCCGACACGATCGCCGCCGCGATCTGCGCGCCGCACGCCGCGCCGGCCGTGCGCATGATCGAGTTCATGCCGCTGTTGACGCCGGTCTCCTCGGGCCGCGAGTGGTCGATCACCAGCGCGCCGATGGCGGCGAGGCAGAACGCCATCCCGCAGCCCATCAGCGGCAGCCAGGCGGCGAGCATCCACGCCTCTCCGTGCAGGCACGCGAGCAGCGCGAGCGCCGCCGCCCCGAGCGCGAGCCCGATCCGCAGCGGCACGACGCGGCCGTGGCGCGTCCCGAGCGCCCCGCCCGCCGGCCCGGCGAGGATCATCGCCAGGGAGAACGGCAGCAGGATCGCGCCGCTCTCGGCGACGGACGCGCCGAAGCCGTAGCCGGCCACGTCCGGCGGCGCCTGCACGAAGCCGGGGACGAGCACGAAGAAGCCGGTGATCGAGAAGCCGACGAGCACGGTGACGGCGTTCGTCCCCGCCATGCCGGGACGCAGCAGCGCGCCGACGTCGACGAGCGGCTCGGCGACGCGCCGCTCGAACGCCGCCCAGAGCGCCAGGACGATCGCCCCCCCGCCGCCGAGCGCCAGCACGCCGGGCGACGTCCAGCCCCAGGGCGCGCCCTCGCTCAGCGCCACGAGCACGGCCGCGAAGCCGGCCGACAGCGCCGCGGCACCGGCGTAGTCGGGCCGCGCCGGGGTCCGGACCGGCGACTCGGGGACGTAGCGCGCGATGAGGATCGCCGACGCCAGGATCGGCACCGCGCCGGCCACGAACAGCCAGTGCCAGCTCAGGTGCTCGACGATCAGGCCGCTCGCCACGAGCCCGACGCCGCCGCCGACGCCGAACACGGAGCTCACGGTGCCGATCGCCACGCCGACCTTCTCGGGCGGGAACTCGTCGCGGATGATCCCGAAGGACAGCGGGAACACCGCGGCGCCGAAGCCCTGCAGCGCCCGGAACGCGACGAGCGACCCGATGCTCCACGCGCACGCGGCGCCGAGCGACGCGACGCCGAAGATCCCGAGCGAGATCACGAGCAGGCGCTTCTTGCCGTGCGCGTCGGCGAGCTTGCCGAGGATCGGCGTGAGGATGGATGACGAGAGCAGGAAGCCCGTCACGAGCCAGGTGACCCAGCTCGCCGACGTCTCGAACTCCCGCTGGAAGAACGGGAGCGCCGGGATGACCATCGTCTGCATGACCGCGAGGGAGATCCCGGCGGTCGTCAGGAGGGCGAGGATGAGGCGGTGCGAGGCGGCGTCCCGGGGGGTGGGTTCCATGGCGAGCTCCGGGGGAGTGGTGTCCGGGAGCCGGACGATGGCTCGCCCTCCGCTATTCCGGCCGCGCGGGTGGCGCGGCCGTCGCCGCCGCCGGCCCGTGCGCCGCCAGACGCTGCGGCCCCGCCATCACCGCCGCGCAGCCGTCAGCCGACGCGCGCTTCCGTCAAACGGGTGCGCCGGCCCGCCGGCCGACGCGCTCGACCGCCGCACCCAGCTGGTGGGCGATCATCCGCGCGCGCCGGATCTCGAAGCGGCTCCACGGCCGCTCCTCGATGCTGTAGGCCTCGAGCGCGCCGACCACGCGCTCCTCGCAGCAGACCGGCATGCGCAGGAGCGAGCGGTAGCCGAGCGCCGCCAGCGCCGCGCGCTCCGCGGGGTCGGCGTTCTCGTCGCCGGCGAGGACCTGCACGAGCGGAGCGTGCTTGGCCTCGAGTTCGTCGTCGTCGCCGCCGTCGTGGCGCGTCAGGGCCACCTCGTCGGCGTGGAGGTCGCGTGCGATCGGCCGCAGCGCGGCGTCGAGGTCCTCCGGCACACGCGCGCGCGAGAGCATGCCCGTGACGCGCTCGAGCCGGCGGTCCTGCGGCTCGCTGATGCCCTGCGCGGGCACAGCCTCGGCGAGCGTGGCGCTGAAGGACACGGTGCACGCCTCGGTGGCGGCGCGGCTGACGGGCGCCCACGGCGTCGCCGGGCGCGCGATGACGTAGCCCTGGCCGTAGGTCACGTCGAGGTCGGCGAGCCGCTCCAGGTCGTCGAGCGTCTCGATGCCCTCGGCACACACGGTCGCGTCGATCTCGCGGGCGTAGCGGACGAACGACTCGATCAGCGCGGCCCGCACCGGATCGGCATGGACGCCCTCCACGAGCGCGCGGTCGAGCTTGATCAGGTCGGGAGCGAGCCGCATCACGTGCTTCAGCCCGGCGTAGCCGGCGCCCGCGTCGTCGACGGCGACGCGGCCGCCGCGCGCCCGGACGTCGGCGAGGGCGGCGGTGATCGCGGGGTCGTCGCCGAGGAGCTCGTTCTCGGTCAGCTCGATCACGAGGCCGACGAGCGACTCCGGCAGCACGGCCTGGACCGCGCCCGAGGTGAGCGAGGAGGGCGACATGTTGAGGGTGAGGTACGTCCCCGCGGGCCGCCCCGGCGTGGCGAGGGCGGACGCGATCGCCCGCGCCTCGAGCTCATAGCCGAGCCCCACGCGATGCGCCTGGGCGAACCACGCGTTCGGCGGCCGCTGCTCCGGGGCGATGAAACGCGTGAGCGCCTCGTAGCCGACGGCGAGGCCGGTCCGCAGATCGAGGATGGGCTGGAACACCGTCGTGACGGCGTTGTCGCGCTGCAGCAGCCCGACGATCTCCTCGCGCTGCTCGGTGCTGCGCTGGAACCAGGTGGTGCGCTCGCCGTCCTCGGGCGGGCCCATGGCCATGCGCTGCTCGAGCGCGGCGTCGTAGAGCTCCCACCGCCGCTTGCCGTCGCGCTTCGCGGCGTACATCGCGAGGTCGGCGCGGCGCAGCAGCTCGTCCACGCTGCGATCCCCGCCGGCGCTGACCGTGATGCCGATGCTGACCGGCACCCCGAGCGGGACCCCGCGGACGATCAGCGGCTCGCCGAACGCGGCGAGGATCCGCTCCGCGACCTGCACGGGCTCGTTCGGTCCCTGCACCGCCTCGAGGAGCACGCCGAACTCGTCGCCGCCCAGCCGGGCCGCGGTGTCAGCGGACCGGAGGCACCCGCGCAGGCGGTGCGCGACGGCCGCGAGGAGCTCGTCGCCGACCGCATGGCCGCGCTGGTCGTTGACGAGCTTGAAGTCGTCGAGGTCGAGGAAGAGGACGGCGATGGTCTGCGCGTCGCGCCCGTCACGCGTGAGGGCGTGCTCGATCCGGTCGTAGAAGAGCGCGCGGTTGGCGAGCTGGGTGAGCGGGTCGTGGAAGGCGCGGTGGCGCAGCTGCTCCTCGAAGGCCTTGCGGTCTTCGACGTCGCGCGCGGTGAGGACGATGCCGCCGAGCCGCGGGTCGTCGAGCAGGTTGGTGGCGACCGTCTCGACGTGGCGCCAGCCGCCGTTGGGATTCTTGATCCGCCACTCAGCCTCCTGCGACGCGCCGACGGGCTCCCGCGCGACGCCGGCGAGGACGGTGGCGAGCAGCCGCGCGTCGTCGGGATGCGCGCGTTCGTGCAGGCCGGTGCCGATCGCGTCGCGCCAGTTCGGGCCGAACACGGCCTCGACCGACCCGGTGAGCGTGCGGATCGTCCAGTTGCGGTCGAGGATCGCGATCAGGTCGGACGAGTGCTGGACGATCGACTGCAGCCGCGCCTCGCTCTCCCCGGTGACGCGGTGAAGCTCGAGCGCGGTGTCGATCCTGTGCCGGCGCTCTCGCGCGAAGACGGCGAGCAGCGCGGCGAGCGGCAGGACTGCGGCGACCGCGACCGGCTCCTCGCCGCCGACCGCCGCGGCGAGCACGCCGACGGGCGTCAGCAGCGCGTCGACGAGGTAGATCCAGCCGAACGACGTGAGCTCGGGGCGCACGTCGACGCCGAGCCCGACGCGCAGCCGCACGGCGGACGCGACGAAGTCGGCCGCGAACTGCGACGCGAGCGCGGCGAGGATAACGAGGACCTGTAGCGCGGGCGCCGCGGGCAGGCCGACGGTCGCGAGGAGCAGGGCCGGGGGGACGCAGAACCACGGATCCGCGAGCACGAGGATGACGCGTTGCGCCGGCATCCGTCCCGCGAGCATTGGCGGGAGCCGGATGACGACGTGCGCCAGCGCCACCAGGAGCGGGACGAGCGCGGGCGGCAGCAGCAGCAGCATCGGGAGCAGCACGAGCTGCACCGGGCGGGTCCGGCCGGCGCTGACGTCGAACTCGATGAGCAGGACGGCGCCGCAGAGGGCGACGAGCCACGCGGCGAGGACCGGGTCGAGCGCCTCACGCGAAGGGAGGAGAAGCGCCATCGCGACGGCCGTCGCGAGGAAGAGCGCGCTGAGGACGAACTCGGTCTGCAGCTCGCGGACGCGGGCGCGGCGTTCGTTGCCGACGCGCTCGTCGATCAGCGCAGGGGAGAGGTCGTCGTGCCGGCCGCCGGCAGAGGGTGCTGAGTGCCTTCTGCGGCGCATACCCGCTTTTTCGGCCTGCCCGGGGGTGGACTTGAGCCGCGGAGGGCGGTGCAGCGGTCTCCTGCGGGCGGTGCGCACGGCGGGGAGAAGGCGGCGTTCTTCAGCGAGATCCGGGCGG
>DATMVH010000207.1:0-3723 GCA_035563395.1 Solirubrobacteraceae bacterium | reverse complement strand
CCACCTTGACCGGCGGCATCGTGAAGGCGACGACGAGGGCGCCGACGGCGAACACGCCGGCCGCCACCCAGAAGGCGACCGTGTAGCCGTGCACCGCGGCCTCGGCGAGCACCTGCG
Source organism: Solirubrobacteraceae bacterium (assembly GCA_035563395.1). Lineage (GTDB taxonomy): Bacteria > Actinomycetota > Thermoleophilia > Solirubrobacterales > Solirubrobacteraceae > DASQMT01. The sequence continues at coordinate 3,606 of DATMVH010000207.1, read as the reverse complement.
GGGTCGGCTGCCGGCCCTCGGCGTAGCTGCTCACCGCGCTCGCGAAGATCGAGCTCAGGAGCGCCGTGCCGATCGACCCGCCGACCTGCTGCATGGTGTTCACCATCGCGGACGCCACGCCGGTGTCGCGCGCGTCGACGCCGTGCGTCGCGGTGGCGAACGCGGGGGCGAAGATGTTGCCCATCCCGACGCCCATCACGAGCAGGGCGGGGAGGACGTGGCCGGCGTAGCTCGAGCCCGGCTCGAGCTGCGCGAGCCAGACCATGGCGGCCGACCCGAGCACCATGCCGAGGATCAGGAGCGGCCGCGGCCCGATCCGCGCCAGGAAGCGGATGTTCACCGAGGTCGCGGTGACCATGATCGCGGCCGTCATCGGCAGGAAGGCCAGGCCGGTCTCGATCGGGCTGAAGCCCTTCGTCTGCTGCAGGTAGTAGGTGAGGAAGAGGAAGACGGCGAACATCGCGATGCCGGCGATGCCGATCGCGAGATACGCGCCGCCGCGGACGCGGTCGGCGACGACGCGCAGCGGCATGAGCGGGTGCGCGACCCGCGACTCGATGACCACGAAGCCGGTCAGCAGGACGGCGGCCGCCGCAAGCATGACGATGGTGACGGGGTGGCCCCACGAATGCGTCTCGGAGTTCGAGAACCCGTAGACGAGCGAGAACAGGCCCGCCGTGGCGGCCAGCGTGCCGGGCACGTCGAGCGGCGGGCGCTGCGGGTGCGCCTGATTGACGAGCAGCCGGACCGCCATCGCCGCCGCCGGCAGCGCGAAGGCGAGGTTGACGTAGAGGCACCAGCGCCACGACAGCACCTCGGTGAGGATGCCGCCGAGCAGGAGCCCGGCCGCCGCGCCGCCGCCGGCGATCGCCCCGTAGATGCCGAACGCCTTGCCGCGCTCGTCGCGGTCCGTGAAGATCGTGGACAGCAGCGCCAGCGCGGACGGCGCCAGCAGCGCGCCGAACGCGCCCTGCGCGGCCCGGGACGCGACGAGCACGCCGAACGAGCCGGCAGCGCCGCCGACCGCCGAAGCGGCCGCGAACCCGATCAGGCCGGCGATGAACGTCCACTTGCGGCCGAACAGGTCGCCGATGCGGCCGCCGAGCAACAGCAGCGAGCCGAAGGCCAGCGCGTATGCGGTGACGATCCACTGCCGCGAGTCGTCGCCGAAGCCGAGGTCCTGCTGCGCGCTGGGCAGCGCGATGTTCACGATCGTCGCGTCGAGGACGACCATGAGCTGCGCGACGGCGATGACCGCGAGGATCGCCCAGCGCTTCTCGTAATGGGGATTGGGTTGGTGGGACATGCGGGGAGCGCTCCCTCTGGGGAAGTGGAGGGTATGGTTCAACTTCGTGGGGAAAGGTACCACGGAAGCGGAGGATGTGCATCCACTTCGTGCTAGCGTAGTCGCCATGACCTCTCCCGCGCGACCCCTGCGCGTCGACGCCGAGCGCAACCGCCGGCGCATCCTCGCCGCCGCCGGGGAACTGTTCGCCGAGCGCGGCGTCGACGTCTCGATGGACGACATCGCGACCGCCGCGGGCGTCGGGGTGGGAACCGTGTACCGGCGCTTCCCGGACCGCGACGCGCTGATCGAGGCGCTCTTCGAGGAGAAGCTGCAGCGGATCGCGACGCTGGCCGCCGGCGCGCTCGAGATCGAGGACCCGTGGGACGCGTTCCTCGCCTTCTTCCGCGCCATCGCGCGGATGCAGGCCGAGGACCGCGGGCTCAAGCAGGTGCTCCTCTCCGCCGACCGCGGCCGCGACCGGGTCGCCGAGGTGCGTAACACGATCCGCCCCGTCGCCGTGCGCCTGCTGGAGCGCGCGAAGGCCGCCGGTGCGCTGCGCGAGGACCTCGACACCTTCGACCTCCCGATGATGCACGTCGCGGTCAGCGCGGTCGCGGAGCTGACGCGCGACGTCGCGCCCGCCTACTGGGAGCGCCTGCTCGCCATCTTCCTGGACGGGCTCGCCGGCAGCCGCGCGGGTACGACGCCGATGCCGGCGCCGCCGCTCGACCTCGAGCAGTTCACGACGGCGATGAGCCGCCGGCGCTAGACCGCGTGCATGCCCGCTCCGCGACCGGGTAAATGACGTCGCCAGGTCCGCTTGCCGCCGCCGGGCGCGGCGGAGCGGATGCCGCACCGACGACGACAGACGGGAGAGCAGGATGGAGTACCGCACGCTGGGTCGCAGCGGCTGCACGGTGTCGGCCCTGACGCTGGGGACGATGACCTTCGGCCGGGAGACGACCGAGGAGGACTCGCACACGCAGCTCGACACCTTCGTCGAGGCCGGCGGCACGCTCATCGACACGGCCGACGTTTACACCCGCGGCGCCTCGGAGGAGATCATCGGGCGCTGGCTCGCCAAGCAGCCCGCCGAGGTCCGCAGCCAGGTTGTGATCGCCACCAAGGGCCGCTTCCCGATGGGCGAGGGCCCGAACGACGCCGGCCTGTCCCGCAAGCACCTGCGCGACGCGCTCGACGCCTCGCTGCGGCGGCTCGGCGTCGACGCGATCGACCTCTACCAGGTCCACGCGTTCGACCCGCACACGCCGCTGGACGAGACCTTCCGCTTCCTCGACGACGCCGTTTCCGCGGGCAAGATCGCTTACGTCGGCCTCTCGAACTACACGGGCTGGCAGCTCCAGAAGGTCGTCGACCTCGCCGAGTTCCGCGGCTGGGCGCGCCCGGTCACGCTCCAGCCGCAGTACAACCTGCTCGTCCGGGAGATCGAGTGGGAGATCGTCCCCGCCTGCAAGTCCACGGGCCTAGGGCTGTTGCCGTGGTCGCCGCTCGGCGGCGGCTGGCTGACCGGCAAGTACACGCGCGACGAGCGCCCGACCGGCGCGACGCGGCTCGGCGAGAACCCCGACCGCGGCGTCGAGGCCTACGACCGGCGCAGCACCCAGGAGCGCACGTGGGACGTCATCGACGCCGTCGAGTCGATCGCCTCGGATCGCGGGGTCAGCATGGCGCAGGTCGCGCTGGCGTGGCTCGTCGACCGGCCGCTCGTCACGTCGGTCATCCTCGGCGCCCGCACGCTGGAGCAGCTCGAGGACAACCTCGGCGCCGCGGGCCTGCACCTCAGCGAGGAGGAGACCGCGCAGCTCGACGCGGCGAGCGACCCGGCGCCGGCCGACTACCCGTACGGCGGCCCGGGCACGGAGCAGCGCAGCCGGGTGCTCGAGGGCGTGGCCGGACGGTAGCGGCCGGCCGTTACAGCCCCACCGCGTCCGGCGTCGAGGCCGACAGGACGAGCTCGCCGACGTGGTTGGCCTCGAGGTGCACGGAGGCGCCGAGGTGCTCGGCGACCCACGAGCGCGCCGCGAGGCTCGCCGCGTCGGCCTGCTCGGCCGTCTGCCAGCGGGAGATGGAGATGAGCAGGTCGCCCGCGCCGACCAGCTCGTAGGAGTCGAAGCCGACGTGGGCGCGGAAGATCCGCAGCATCCCGCCCTCGTCGTCGGCCTTGCGGGCGATGTCCTGGGCGGTGCCGGACTTGATCCGGTAGACCGCGACGCGTGCGTGCACCCCGTCTCCTTTCCACGCCGGACGCCGCGAGTCTCCCGGACGCCGGGGGAGGCGTCAACCGGCCGCGGGCGCGC
>DATMVH010000206.1:0-2661 GCA_035563395.1 Solirubrobacteraceae bacterium | reverse complement strand
ACGATCTGCCGCGCCGCCTCCGCGTCCGTGTCCTCGTAGCGCGGCCGCTGGCCGAGCGGGCGGGACAGCCACTCGCGCCGCCGCGCCGCGCGGTCGAGCACGCCGGCGCACGCCTCGGGGAAGAGGAAGTTCGGCACGTCGCTCGGGGCGGCCGGCGGCAGCCGGCCGTCGGCGCCGACCACGGAGGCGACGACGGGCTTCTCGCCCGCCGCCGCGGCGCCGGACACGGCGCCGAGGACGGCGCGCGGGTCGCCACCCGAGAGGTCGACGTAGTAGGCCATCACGGCGTCGACGGCGGCGCTCGCGAGCAGCGACCCGACGCCGGCGGCGTAGTCGCCGGGCCCGGCGTGGATGCCGAGCACGAGCGGGTTGCGCGGCCCGCCCTCCACGGTGGCGAGCGCGAGCCCGCGCGCCGCGGCGGCGTCGGCGGCGAGCGTCGCCATGCCCGTGGAGTTGCTCACGATGGCCACGCGGCGCCCGCCCGGCAGCGGCTGTCCCTCGAAGAACTCGGCGGCGTCGAAGAGCTGGTCGCCGCTGTGGAAGCGCAGCACGCCGGCCCGCCGCAGCAGCGCGTCCACCACCGCCTCGTCGCGCATGGCCGCCGCGGTGTGCGACTCGGCCGGCGGCCGCGGCACGCCGAGCGTCCCGCGCGCCTTGACGGCGAGGATCGGCTTGTGCCGCGAGACGCGCTGCGCGATGCGGGCGAAGCGCTCCGGATTGCCGAACGTCTCCAGGTAGAGCATCACCGCGGCCGTGCGGCCGTCGTCCTCCCACAGCTCCAGCAGGTCGTTCGTCGACACGTCGGCGCGGTTGCCGAGCGAGGCGAAGCTCGACACGCCGAGCCGCCGCGCCGCCGCGTGGCCGAGCAGCGAGATCCCGATCGCCCCCGACTGCGAGCTGATGGCCAGGCGCCCGGGCGGCACGCGCGCGCCCGCGAAGGTGGCGTTGAGGGCGACTGCGGGATCCGTGTTGAGCACGCCGAGGCAGTTCGGCCCGACCATGCGCAGGCCGGCCGAGCGCACGATGTCCAGCAGCCGCTGCTCGCGCGCGCGACCCTCGTCGCCGTCTCCGGCGAAGCCCGCGGACAGCACGAGCAGCGCCTTGGCCCCGTGCGCGACGGCGTCGGACGCCACGTCCAGGACCTCGGGCTCCGGCACAGCGATCACCACGAGCTCGGCGGGCTCCGCGAGGTCGGCGAGCGCCCGTGCGGCGCGCATGGAGTGCACGACGCCGCCGGACCGGCTCACCGGCGTGACCACGCCGGCGAACCCGCCGGCCACGAGGTTCGCCAGCACCGCGCGGCCGAGGTCGCCGAACTCCTCCGCCGCCCCGACGACGGCGACGGACGCGGGGGCGAGCACCGGCCGCAGCGACGCGACCGCGCCGCGGTGGTCGCGCGCGGCGATCCGCTCCTGCACCGCCTCGCTCGGGCGCAGGTCCAGCGAGACGGTGACCTCGCCGAACGCGCTCGCGCGCTGCACCCCGAACCCCGCCCGCTTGAACACGGTCAGCATGCCGCGGTTGCCCGCCATCACTTCGGCGTCGAAGCGGTAGATCTCGCGCTCGGCCGCGACGTGGGCGAGCTGCTCGAGCATGCGCGTGGCGATGCCGCGGCCGTGCAGGTCGTCGGCGACCGCGAAGGCGACCTCCGCGGCGCCGGGCTCGCGCAGGACGTCGTAGCCGCCCACCGCGACCACGCGGCCGCCCTGCGCGCCGATCAGCGCGACGCGGTCGGTGCCGTCGGCCTCGGCGTACTGGCGGGCCGCGCCGTCCGTGCGGCCGAGGCCGTGGAAGCGCAGATAGCGGCTGTCCTCCGAGAGACCCTCGAAGAAGTCGCGGATGGCCTCGAAGTCGTCCGGCGCCGGCGCGCGCAGCCGCAGCGTCGAGCCGTCGCTCAGCAGCACGTCGCGGATGAGCGCCGGCGCCGCCAACCGGGTCAGAGACTCCAGTGGTGGCCGATGTGGGACGCCGCGCGCGCGGTCACGTGATCGGGCGCGATGGAATCCGGCGGCTTATCGCCGGCGAGCGCCTCCATCGTCGCGCACACGGACTCCGCGAGCGGCTCCAGCGCGTAGCCGCCCTCGAGCACCGCGCCGACGGGCGCACCCGTGCGCTCGCCCAGGGCGCGGACGTGGCGCGCCATCTCCGCGTAGGACGACGCCGCGAGCAGGCAGTCGCCGTGCGGGTCGCCGGCGTGCGCGTCGTAGCCGGCGGACACGAGGATCAGGTCGGGGCGGAACTCCTCGGCGGCGGGCACGACGATGTGCTCGACGAGCGAGATCCAGGTGTCGTCGAACGAGTGCTTCGGCACGGGCAGGTTGATCGAGAACCCCGCGCCCGCGCGCGCCCCGACGTCGTGCAGCGGGCCCGTCCCCGGGAAGATCCCGGCCTGGTGGATGCTGGCGAAGAGGACCGCGTCCGTCGCGCGGAAGACGTCGTGGGTCCCGTCGCCGTGGTGGACGTCCCAGTCCAGGATGAACACGCGGCGCGCGCCGAGCGCGTCGAGCGCGCGGCGCGCCGCGATCGCGACGGTGTTGAACAGGCAGAAGCCCGACGTGGAGTCGTGGCGCGCGTGGTGCCCGGGCGGGCGCGTCGCGCAGAAGGCCACGCGGGCGTCGCCGGCCGCGAGCGCCTCCATCGTCGCGCACACGGACTCCGCGA